>NZ_VZQP01000011.1:0-203319 GCF_014397655.1 Paraburkholderia sp. UCT31 | reverse complement strand
TAAGAGACAGACAGAAGAAAGTCGTTGTTCGTCATTTTCATCCGTCGCCCATTTGTTGTTTCTGCTCCGCCAGGTAAGGTAGAGGCGATCAACGTGACAGGTCGTTTCCCCCAGATATTGAGGTTTGTATGTCCGATCGATACGCCTCGGAGCGTGGTAGTCCGCGTGTTCCAGCTTGCGCGAGGTCTCAAGTATTTCTAAACTTCAACGGTCGTTTTTTGACCATGAGTGGTCCGACTTCCCGTATCTATGCCGCCGTGTCCGGAAGAACGGATAGCGGCGGAAAATTCGATTATTCGTCGATGCGTCAGCGCAAAGATGGTGTGGGTCCAATTCCCCCGGCCAATATTGGATTGAGCCTTCGCAGATGTGGGAGAACCATTGGTACAACTTTGCCCCGCGTGCTGCCTGGGGTGATCATCGGATCACGATTCATGTCTATCCCGGAACACAGACGTATGGACGGGGCGGCTTTTTTATCCACGGCGGCACGCATGCGGGTAGCGCGGGTTGTATCAACCTGCATGCCGGGATGGAATCTTTCGTACGCGACCTGAAGGAGGCGGCTACGCCGTCGCCAGATTGCTACATTCCCTTGACGGTTAGGTACTGACATGCGGAAGTCCAGCATCGCCCGTTTTCTCGCTGGCGTAGTTCTGCTTGCCCTTGTCGTTGCGGTTGCTGCGTTTAACGTGATTAACCTGGACGAAGCGTATGGAAGCGGCGAGCCCTATTATTCGCGCACGACGAACATGGACAAGTGGAGCGATCCTTTGCCGGTGCTGGCTGTTGTCGACGGTGTTGCGGTTATCGTCATTGCGGTGGGTTTTTTGCTGTGGAGGCGGATGCGGGGCTAAGGCGAGGGTGGTGTTCTTTGCGGTGTTGGCCTTTCCTTGCTGACTTATCGGTCTATTAGCGTTGCCCCTGTGCGGGGCGGGGCTTTTTTCGTTGTTCTGGCTTTGTTGGCCTTTCCTTGCTCACTTATCGGTCTATTAGCGTTGCCCCTGTGCGGGGCGGCACCTACTTTCTTTGCTGCTGCAAAGAAAGTAGGCAAAGAAGACAGCTCAAACCGCCAGATCTTAAGCGGGTCCCCTGGCTTGGAGGGGGTAGTGGTGCATCTGGAATCCGTGCCCCCGCACATTCCGCCGTTCGTGACAAAGCCGTCATCCCTCCCACTCCGCACTACGTGCGTCGCGGACGGGTCTGCCTGGGAAACCAATGGTTTTGCCCGCGCAGCGGGGGCCATCGGCTGCGCCTCGGCGATGCGCCGAAACAACGGGTGGTTTTTGAGCGGGGTTTCGGCGCGCGTAGCGCCGCCGGAAGAATGACTGCCTTGTCACTGGCGCGGAATGTGCGGGAGCACGGATTCCAGATGCACCACTACCTCATGCAGACCGAGGGACCCGCTTAAGAATTAGCGGTTTGAGCTGTCTTCTTTGCCTACTTTCTTTGCAGCAGCAAAGAAAGTAGGTGCCGCCCCGCACAGGGGCAACGCTAATAGACCGATAAGTGAGCAAGGAAAGGCCAACCAAGCCAGAACAACGAAAAAAGCATAACCCCTGTCCACACCGGCCGCCGGCCGGCAAAAAACCTCGTCCAGCTATAATCAACCCTTCCCCGCCTCCAAAATCCTGCCTTTAACAGAAACATGAGCGACACCCCGAGCGACCCGACCTCGACGCTTGCAAAAAGCTTCGAACCCCACACCATCGAAGCCCACTGGGGCCCTGAATGGGAAAAGCGCGCCTACGCCGCGCCCTCCTTCGACGCGAACCGCAAGGATTTCTCGATCCAGTTGCCGCCGCCGAACGTCACGGGCACGCTGCACATGGGCCACGCGTTCAACCAGACCATCATGGACGGCCTGACCCGCTATCACCGCATGCTCGGCGAGAACACGCTGTGGGTGCCGGGCACCGACCACGCGGGCATCGCCACGCAGATCGTCGTCGAACGCCAGCTCGACGCGCAGGGCGTGTCGCGCCACGACCTCGGCCGCGAGAAGTTCGTCGAGCGCGTGTGGGAGTGGAAGCAGCAATCCGGCTCCACAATCACGAATCAGGTGCGTCGTCTCGGTGCATCGATCGACTGGTCGCGCGAATACTTCACGATGGACGACAAGACGTCGGCCACCGTGCGCGACGTGTTCGTGCGTCTGTATGAACAGGGCCTGATCTATCGCGGCAAGCGCCTCGTGAACTGGGACCCGGTGCTGCTCACCGCCGTATCCGACCTCGAAGTGGTCAGCGAAGAAGAAAACGGCCACCTGTGGCACATCCACTATCCGTTGACCGACGGCTCGGGCCATCTGACCGTCGCCACCACCCGTCCGGAAACCATGCTCGGCGACACCGCCGTGATGGTGCACCCGGAAGACGAGCGCTACGCCCACCTGATCGGCAAGACCATCACGCTGCCGCTGTCGAACCGCGAAGTGCCGATCATCGCCGACGATTACGTCGACCGCGAATTCGGCACAGGCGTCGTCAAGGTCACGCCCGCGCATGATTTCAACGATTATCAGGTCGGCCTGCGCCACAAGCTGCCGCAAATCGAAATCCTCACGCTCGACGCGAAGATCAACGACAACGCGCCCGAAAAATACCGCGGCCTCGACCGTTTCGAAGCCCGCAAGCTGGTGGTCGCCGATCTCGAGGCGCTCGGTGCGCTCGAATCGGTCAAGCCGCACAAGCTGATGGTGCCGCGCGGCGACCGCACCGGCGTCGTGATCGAGCCGATGCTGACCGACCAGTGGTTCGTCGCGATGAGCAAGCCGGCGCCCGAAGGCACGTTCAATCCGGGCAAGTCGATCACCGAAACCGCGCTCGACGTCGTGCGAAGCGGCCAGATCAAATTCGTGCCGGAAAGCTGGACCACCACGTACTACCAGTGGCTCGAAAACATCCAGGACTGGTGCATCTCGCGTCAGCTGTGGTGGGGTCATCAGATTCCGGCGTGGTACGGCGAGAACGGCGAAGTGTTCGTCGCCAGGACCGAAGAGGACGCGCGCGCAAAGGCCGTCGCGGCCGGCTACACGGCGGCGTTGAAGCGCGACGAAGACGTGCTCGACACGTGGTTCTCGTCCGCTCTGGTGCCGTTCTCGTCGCTCGGCTGGCCGAACGAAACCGAAGAGCTCAAGCACTTCATGCCGTCGTCGGTGCTCGTCACCGGCTTCGACATCATCTTCTTCTGGGTCGCGCGCATGGTCATGATGACCACGCACTTCACGGGCAAGGTGCCGTTCGAAACGGTCTATATGCACGGTCTGGTGCGCGACGCCGAAGGCCAGAAGATGTCGAAGAGCAAGGGCAACACGCTCGACCCGATCGACATCGTCGATGGCATCGACCTCGACGCGCTCGTCGCGAAGCGCACCACCGGCCTGATGAATCCGAAGCTGGCCGCGTCGATCGAGAAGAAGACCCGCAAGGAGTTTCCGGACGGCATTGCGGCGTTCGGCACCGACGCGCTGCGCTTCACGATGGCGTCGATGGCCACGCTCGGCCGCAACGTCAATTTTGACCTCGCGCGCTGCGAAGGCTATCGCAACTTCTGCAACAAGCTGTGGAACGCCACGCGCTTCGTGCTGATGAACTGCGAAGGCCACGACTGCGGTTTCGGCCAGCCGGCGCAATGTGGCGAATGCGGGCCAGAAGGCAATCTGCATTTCTCGCAGGCCGACCGCTGGATCGTGTCGCAACTGCAGCGCGTGGAAGCGGAAGTCGTCAAGGGTTTTTCCGACTATCGTTTTGACAATGTGGCCAACGCCATATACAAGTTCGTATGGGACGAATATTGTGATTGGTACGTCGAACTCGCCAAAGTGCAGATCCAGACGGGGCAGCCGAACCAGCAGCGTGCCACGCGGCGGACGCTTTTGCGTGTGCTCGAAACGGTGCTGCGCCTCGCGCATCCGGTGATCCCGTTCATCACCGAAGCGCTGTGGCAGAAAGTGGCGCCGCTCGCGGGACGCTACCCGGAAGGCAAGGCCGAGGGCGAGGCGTCCATCATGGTGCAGCAGTACCCCGTCGCGGAGCCGTCGAAGCTCGATGAAGACGCCGAGCGGTGGGCGACCGACCTCAAAGCGGTGATCGATGCATGCCGTAATCTGCGCGGAGAAATGAACCTGTCGCCGGCGGTGAAGGTGCCGTTGCTCGCCACCGGCAATGCGGAGCGTCTTCGTACTTTCGCGCCTTACGCTCAGGCACTTGCGCGTCTGTCCGAGGTGCAGATCATCGCCGACGAGGCCGCGCTCGACGCCCAGGCGGATGGCGCGCCTATTGCTATCGTAGGAACGGACAAGCTCGTGTTGAAGGTTGAAATCGACGCAGCGGTCGAACGCGAACGCCTGTCGAAAGAGATCACGCGGTTGAGCGCCGAAATCGTCAAGTGCAACGGTAAGCTACAGAATCAGGCCTTCGTTGCGAAGGCGCCGGCGGCGGTCGTGGAACAGGAGCAGAAGCGGCTGGCCGATTTCGAAGCCACGGTCGGCAAGCTGAAAGCCCAACTGGCCCGCTTGCCGGCCTGACCGACGCGCCCGCCCCCTCAACGGCGGGCAAGGATTTAACCAGAGGACTCAGGGTATTCACATGCTAAAAGTTACGAAGGCGGTCTTTCCGGTAGCCGGTCTTGGCACCCGCTTCCTCCCCGCCACGAAGGCTAGCCCGAAGGAGATGCTGCCGATCGTCGACAAGCCGCTAATTCAGTACGCGGTCGAAGAGGCGATGGCGGCCGGCATCACCGAAATGATCTTCGTCACGGGCCGCAGCAAGCGCGCGATCGAAGACCATTTCGACAAGTCCTATGAGATCGAGGCCGAACTCGAGGCGCGCGGCAAGGACAAGCTGCTCGAACTCGTGCGCAGCATCAAGCCGAGCCACGTCGACTGCTTCTACGTGCGCCAGGCCGAGGCGCTGGGCCTCGGCCACGCCGTGCTGTGCGCCGAGAAGCTGGTAGGCGACAACCCTTTCGCCGTGATTCTCGCGGACGACCTGTTGTACGGCACGCCGCCCGTGATGACGCAGATGATCGAGGTGTTCGATCACTATCACAGCTCGGTGATCGGCGTCGAAGAGATCCCGCCGCAAGATACAAAATCGTACGGCATCGTCGACGGCAAGGAATGGGAAGACTCGATCATCAAGATGTCGGGCATCGTCGAAAAGCCGGAGCCGGGCGTGGCGCCCTCGAACCTCGGCGTGGTGGGCCGATATGTGCTGAAGCCGCGCATCTTCGATCACCTGCGCTCCATCAAGCCGGGCGCGGGCGGTGAATTGCAACTGACGGACGCGATCCAGTCGCTGCTCGCCGACGAACAGGTGCTCGCGTACAAGTATCACGGCACACGTTTCGACTGCGGCAGCAAGCTGGGCTACCTGAAGGCGACCGTCGAGTTCGCCCTGCGTCACCCGGAAGTAGCCGCCGATTTCGAAGAATATCTGCGTACCCGCTCGCCGGTTCTCGAAGGCTGACGTCGAAAGTCCGGTCGAAAGTCCGGCTGAAACGAAGAAGGCGCTGTACCCCAAATAATGGGGACAGCGCCTTCTTTTTTACATCGGACCGACAGTTTTACCGAATGCAGCTCAACGACGCCGCATCAGAAACGTAAACACCTTGTCATGCGCCGAGCTTTCGACGATCTCGTTGCCGGTCTGCTTCGCGAACGCGGCGAAATCGCGCTGCGAGCCGGGATCGGTGGCGAGCACCTTGAGAATCTGGCCGCTTTCCATGTCGGCGAGTGCCTTTTTGGCGCGCAGGATGGGCAGCGGGCACATGAGCCCGCGCGCATCGACTTCCTTGTGAATCTGAATTTGCATCGACGATGACCTTCGGGACGGGGCGTCGCTGACGACGCCGGACAGAGGGTCAAATTCTACAGCAGGCGGAGCGGCGCCGCCGGGCATCGCCACGACGCCCATTTCCACGCGCGAGCCGTGCCGCGCGCCGTTACAGCGTCACCGCCTCACCGCTTTGCAGCGACTCGCGCAGCGCCACGCCGATACGCGTCGCTTCGAGCGCATCGGCGAGCGTCGCGCCACTCTGTGCCGCATCGCCCTTCCCCGGTCCTTTTTGCACCGCTGCGACGAACGCGCGTGCCTCGTGTAGAAACGCGTCCTCGAACCGGTCGAAAAAGTTCGGCGTGCACTCGTTGCGAATGCCGGTCGCGTCGTAGATCTCGACGCGGTTCGCGCGCGGATTGCGGCCGATCGTCAGCGCGCCCGCCGTGCCGATCACTTCGCTATGCGTATCGTTGCCGTGCGCCTGGGTGCGCGACGCGTAGAACATCGCGAGCTTGCCGCCCTCGAATTCGCAGATCGCGACACCGTTGTCGACGTCGCCGAATTCGCGCAGACCCTCGTGCAGCGCGACCGTGCCCGCCGCGAACACGCGCGTCGCGCGCGGCTTGCCGAGCAGCCAGCGGGCGACGTCGATGTCGTGCACCGTGCAGTCGAGAAAGATGCCGCCCGAGGTCGCCGCGAAGCGCACGAAGAAACCGTCGTCGTCGTTTTTATCGGTGGTTTGCGAGCGCATGAGGAACGGCCGGCCGATCTGGCCGGCGGCGATTTTATCGAACGCGTCGCGGTAGCTCGGATCGAAGCGGCGCATGAAGCCGATCGTCGCCTGCAGGTGCGGATAGCGCGCCGCTTCGGCCAGCACGCGCTCGCATTCGGCGACATCGAGCGACAGCGGCTTTTCGCAGAACACATGCTTGCCGGCGCGCAATGCGTCGACGATCTGCTGCGCGTGCAGCGACGACGGCGTGACGAGCCATACCGCGTCGACGTGCGGATCGGCGAGCAGGTCCGCGTAATCGGTGTAGAGACGCGGCTCATGCAGCGACCCATGCATTGCCCCATGCATCGCATCACGCGCCCATGCCAGTTCATCTTCGAGCGGACTGCACGCGGCCGTGAGCGTCGCGCCCGGCACGCGATACGCGAGATTCTCCGCATGCCGCTTGCCAAGCCGCCCAAGGCCGACCACGCCGAGCCGCAAGCGCTCCGTGGCGGGCTTCATCACGCTGCCTCGCCGAGTTTGATCGCACGGCCCTCGCGCCACGACCGCGTCGCGGCTTGCGCGAGTTCGAGCGCTTTCAGGCCATCCGCAACGGTCGTGCGCACCGGCTTGCCATGCGTGAGCGCGTCGAAGAAATGCGCGATTTCGAGCGCGTAGGCCGCGCGATAGCGTTCGAGAAAAAACGCCTCGGGCACGTCGGTCGATACTTCCGTCTTCGAGTACGCGGTGACTTCGGTGGGCCGAACGTTGCCTGCTTGCAGCATGCCGGTGCTGCCGAGCACTTCGAAGCGCTGGTCGTAGCCGTAGGCAGCGCGCCGCGCGGTGTTGATCTGGCACAGCCGCCCGCGCTTCGTGCGGATCGTCACCGCGGTCGAATCGATGTCGCCCGCGTCGGCGATCGCGGGGTCGGTGAGGCAACTGCCGGTGGCGTGCAGCGTGTCGGCTTCGTCGTCGAGAATCCAGCGACAGATGTCGAAGTCGTGAATCAGCATGTCCTTGAAGATGCCGCCCGAGTGCCGGATGTACTCGAGCGGCGGCGCGCCCGGATCGCGGCTCGTGACGACGAGCATTTCCGGCGTGCCGATCTCGCCCGCGTCGAGACGCGTTTTCAACGCGGAAAACGTCGGATCGAAGCGCCGCTGAAAACCGATCATGCACACGACACCGGCGCGCTCCACCGCTTCTGCGCACATCCGCGCGCGCTCCAACGTGAGATCGACCGGCTTCTCGCAGAACACGTGCTTGTTCTGCGCGGCCGATTTGACGATCAGGTCCGCATGCGTGTCGGTGCTCGAACAGATCACGGTCGCGCCGATCGATGCATCGCCGATCGCACCGTCGCTATCCGCAACCTGCGCGCCATGCTGCGCGGCGAGCGCGGCGGCCGCCTCGCGATTCACGTCGACCACGTATTTGAGTCGCACGCCGGGCTGCCGCGCGAGATTCGCCGCATGGATCTTGCCGATGCGCCCCGCGCCGAATACGGCGACGTCGATCGTGTTTACCGCGTCAGTCATCGTAGCCTCCAGTGTCGTTGGATTCTTCAACGTTCAGTTCGAGCTTGTACGCGAGCGCGATGAAGAGCGCCTGGCACAGGCAGATCGTGCTGGTCAGCGAGCGGAACGCGAACGCGCTGCCCTCTTTCACGTACAGCTGCGTGCTGGCGTAGCGTGCGAGCGGCGATAGTTGGCTATCCGTAATGACGAGCGTCTTCGCCTGAAGATGATGCGCGACGCGCAGACAGTACTGCGTCTCCTTGCCGTATGGGGCGAAGCTGATCGCAATCACCACGTCGCCCTTCCTGACGCTGCGGATCTGCTCGCGATACATGCCGCCGAAGCCAGACACCAGATGCACGCGCTTGTGCGTGTGCTGCAACGCATAGACGATGTAGCTCGCGACCGGAAACGAACGCCGCACCCCGATCACGTAGATGTTGTCGGCCTGCTGCAGCATCTTCACGGCGGCGTCGAACTGCTTGTCGTCGAGGCCCGCTTCGAGTTCTTCGAGACCGCCGCGCGACGCGGCGATGAACTCGCGCGCGACCGCGCCGCCCGACAAGGTGCCGGGCTTCTCGTCGATCAGCTTGCGGATGCGCTGCTGATAGCTCGACGACGACACGCCCCGCCCCGTATACGCCTGACGAAACACCGCCTGCAGATCCGAAAACCCGGAAAAGCCGAAACGCTGCGCAAAGCGCACGACCGCCGACGGATGCACGCCGCAGCTCGCGGCGATATCGCTCGTGCGATCCATCATCACGCTCGAGCGATGCTGCTCGATGTACGTCGCGACGCTTTTCAACTGCCGCGGCAGCGACTCGTAGGTATCCGCGATGCGCTGCATCAATTCGTCGACGCTCGGCACCGCTTCTTCGCTGATCTGTTCCGCCATGACAGCCTCTCGGGGTTTCCTGCAATGCGGCAGACGCGCCCGCGGGCCGCCGCAACGTGCATCCGACGTTGCCGAGTATAGGCGGCCGCCCCGTCAAATGGAACGTATTTTCCATTTTTATTTCTCATGAAATTTTCTTTGCAAGGCTTCGGAAGATGACCTACTCTTGGTCGTGAGCGATGGCGCTTCGGCCTCGTTGTGTGGGTCATCGGAATGGAAAGCCGCCGCCAGTCGCTCCCTCAATAACGAACGACAGACCGAGAAAGGTGGAGACAATGAGACTTTGCAGAGGCAAGGCAACGCTCAGGATTCTGGTGACGGCGTTGACGTTGGCGACGGGATTCGGCGCGGCCTCGGCCGCCCGCGCGGCGGACGCGCACTTCGTGCTGATCAGCCACGCGCCGGACTCGGACTCGTGGTGGAACACGATCAAGAACGCGATCAAGCAGGCCGACGAGGACTTCAACGTTCAGACCGACTACCGCAATCCGCCGAACGGCGACATCGCCGACATGGCGCGTCTCGTCGAGCAGGCGGCCGCGCGCAACTACGACGGCGTGATCGTGTCGATCGCCGACTTCGACGTGCTGAAGAGCTCGATCGCGAAGGTCACCGAGAAGCATATTCCGCTCGTCACGATCAATTCGGGCACCGAGGAGCAAAGCGCGAAGCTCGGCGCGATCATGCACGTCGGCCAGCCCGAGTTCGCGGCCGGCAAAGCCGCCGGAGAAAAGGCCAAGGCCGCCGGCATCAAGTCGTTCCTGTGCGTGAACCACTACGCGACGAACCCGGCTTCGTTCGAACGCTGCCGCGGTTTCGCCGAAGCGATCGGCGCCAACTTCAAAACCTCGACGCTCGACACGGGCCAGGACCCGACCGGCGTGCAGTCGAAGGTCAGCGCGTTCCTGCGCAATCATCCGGATACCCAGGCGGTGCTGACGCTCGGTCCGCTGTCGGCCGATCCGACGCTGAAGGCGCTGCAGCAGATGGGCCTCGCCGGCAAGATCTGGTTCGCGACGTTCGACTTCGACAGCGACATCGCGAAGGGCATCCAGGACGGCACGATCCAGTTCGCGATCGACCAGCAACCGTACTTGCAGGGCTATATCCCGGTTGCCGTACTCGCGATCGTGAAGAAGGACCACACCACCGATCCGGCCAAAATCCGCGAGATCCTGCAGGCGAATCCGAAGTTCAAGGAGCGTCTTGCCACTTATGGGCTCACGCCGTCCTACGGGCCGCGCAATATCGGCTCGGGCCCCGGCTTCATCACGAAGGCCAACGTCGACAAGGTGCTGAAGTACGCCGGCCAGTACCGCTGAACGCACGGCAACGCGCCGCATCGCGCGCCTGAGCCGCCGCGCCGGCGGCAAGGTTGAAAAGGCAGTGACCGGCGGGACGCATGGCGTCGTGCCGGCGCCCGCCCGCTCAGCGGTTTCGCAAACGCCCACGGCATTGCGCCGACCCGCCGGTCGCGGGCGTATCAAGGAGAGCTTCAATGGGTGTCGCCGACCTGTTTCATCCCCATCACCGCAAGCAACCGCCGCCTGATCCGCAGGACCCGGCGAAGTCCGGTGCGACGACCGCTTCGGCGTCCACCGGCGTCGACGAACGCGTGCGCGAGGAATCCTGGTTCCGCCATCTGCTCGGCCGACCGGAATTCGCGGCGCTCGCCGGCACCGTGATGGTGTTCATCGTGTTCGGCGTGGCGGCCGGCAACTCGGGGATGTTCAACCTCGACGGCGTGATGAACTGGTCGCAGGTCGCCGCCTATCTCGGTCTGATCTCGGTCGGCGCGTGCCTGCTGATGATCGCCGGCGAGTTCGATCTGTCGATCGGTTCGATGATCGGCTTTGCCGGCATGATGGTCGCGCTGCCGACCATGTACTTCCACTGGCCGATCTGGCTCGCGATCGTGTTCGCGTTCGTCGGCTCGATGCTGCTCGGCGCGCTCAACGGCTATCTGGTGATGCGCACGCGCCTGCCGTCGTTCATCGTCACGCTCGCGTTCCTGTTCATACTGCGCGGTCTCACGCTCGCGCTATCGGTGATGTTCGCCGATCGCACCATCATCTCAGGCGTCGGCGACGTCGCGCGTCAGGACTGGTTCGCGCACACGTTCTTCCAGGGCGTCGCGTTCAAAGGTCTGTTCGTGTGGCTCGGCCACCTCGGCCTCGTGAAGCTGCTCGACAACGGCACGCCGCTCGTGCCGGGCATTCCGAAGGTGCTGCTGTGGTGGCTCGTGCTCGCCGTGGTCTGCGCGTTCACGCTCGCCAGGACGCGCTTCGGCAACTGGATTTTCGCGGTCGGCGGCGATGCCAACGCGGCCAAGAACGTCGGCGTGCCGGTGCGTCGCGTGAAGATTTCGCTGTTCGTGCTGACCGCGTTCTGCTCGGCCCTGTATGCAGTACTTCAGGTGTGCGACATCGGTTCGGCCGCGGCCGACCGCGGTTTGCAGGCGGAGTTCGAGGCGATCATCGCCGCGGTGATCGGCGGCACGCTGCTGACAGGCGGCTACGGCTCGGTGATCGGCGCATGCTTCGGTGCGCTGATCTTCGGCGTCGTGCAGATCGGCATCACGTACACCAACGTCGATTCCGACTGGTTCCGCGTGTTCCTCGGCGTGATGCTGCTGTTCGCCGTGCTGTTCAACCACTACGTGCGCGGCCGCGTCGCGGCATCGCGCTAGACGGAGGTTCCTGATGAGCACCCCCGAACAGAACACCGACGACATCATTTTGTCGCTGGAAAACGTCAGCCGTTATTTCGGCAACATCATCGCGCTGAACGACATCACGCTGCGCCTCATACGCGGCGAAGTGCATTGCCTGCTCGGCGACAACGGCGCCGGCAAGTCGACGCTGATCAAGACGCTCGCGGGCGTGTATCAGCCGAGCAAAGGCACCTACCGGGTGGACGGCAAACCGGTGCACTTCACGTCGCCGAAAGACGCGCTCGATCTCGGTATCGCAACCGTCTACCAGGATCTCGCGCTGGTGCCGCTGCTATCGGTCGCGCGCAATTTTTTCATGGGCCGCGAGCCGCAGAAAAAGCTGTTCGGCCTTCTGAACGTGATGGACCTCGAAACCTGCGCAACCACCGCGCGCGACAAGCTCGCCGAAATGGGCATCAACGTGCGCGACCCGCATCAGCCGATCGGCACGATGTCGGGCGGCGAGCGTCAATGTCTGGCGATTGCGCGTGCGATCCACTTCGGCGCGCGCGTGCTGATTCTCGACGAACCGACCGCCGCGCTCGGCGTCAAGCAGAGCTTCAACGTGCTGAAGCTGATCCACAAGGCGCGCGCCAAAGGCATCTCGGTGATCTTCATCACGCACAACGTGCACCACGCGTATCCGATCGGCGATTCGTTCACGCTGCTCAATCGCGGCCGCTCGCTCGGCACGTTCACCAAACAGACGATCAGCAAGAACGAAGTGCTCGACATGATGGCCGGCGGCGCCGAGATGCAGAAGATGATCGGCGAACTCGAAGGCGCGACGATCTGACCGATTCGCGCGGCACGTCCAGCCTCGGCGCGTTTCGCCCGGCTGGCCGACGCGCACCCACCGCGCACTGTTACTCAGGACTATTCATGGCTCACTCCAGCACCTCCAGCGGTAACGCAGCGGGCAGCCGGTTCGCGCCGGGGCGCGCCCGCGACATCGTGTGCCTCGGCCGGCTGGCCGTCGATCTGTACGCGCAGCAGGTCGGCGCACGGCTCGAAGACGTGTCGAGCTTCGCGAAGTATCTAGGCGGCTCGTCGGCGAACATCGCGTTCGGCTGCGCGCGGCTCGGGCTTGCCGCAGCCATGCTGGCGCGCGTCGGCAACGATCACATGGGGCGCTTCCTGACAGAGACGCTCACGAAGGAAGGCTGCGACGTGAGTCGCGTGCGCATCGATCGCGATCGGCTGACCGCGCTCGTGCTGCTCGGCCTGAAGGACCGTGACACCTTTCCGCTGATCTTCTACCGCGAGAACTGCGCGGACATGGCGGTCGACGAGGCCGACTTCGACGAGGCGTTCATCGCGTCGTCGAAAGCGCTGCTGATCACCGGCACGCATTTCTCGACCGAGCAGGTCAATCGCACGAGCCGTCGCGCACTCGACTACGCGCGCCGCAACGACGTGCGCACCGTGCTCGACATCGACTACCGCCCGGTGCTGTGGGGACTCACGGGCAAGGCCGACGGCGAGACGCGTTTCGTGGCGAGCGAAGGCGTCAGCGCGCATTTGCAGCGGATTCTGCCGCTGTTCGATCTGGTGATCGGCACCGAGGAAGAGTTTCGCATCGCCGGCGGCAAGGCCGACCTCGCCGACGCGCTCGCGATGGTGCGCGCGGTGACGCCGGCCACGCTCGTGCTGAAACGCGGGCCGCTCGGCTGTCAGATCATCGACGGCGAGCTGCCTGCATCGCTCGACGATGCGCCGATTCATGGCGGCGTCGAAGTCGAAGTGCTGAACGTGCTCGGCGCGGGCGACGCGTTCGCTTCCGGCTTCCTGTCCGGCTGGCTGCGCGATCAGCCGCTCGACGCCTGCGCGCGCGCCGCGAATGCGAGCGGCGCGCTGGTCGTGTCTCGGCACGGCTGCGCCCCGGCGATGCCGACATCGGCCGAACTCGACTACTTCCTGCGCGAAGCGCAGGCCGATCCGCAACGCATGCGCCGCCCCGATCGCGATGCGAAGCTCGCAAGACTGCATCGCGTGTCGCCGGCGCGCAAAGCGTGGCACGAGGTGCTCGGCTTCGCTTTCGATCATCGCAACCCGTTCTTTGAACTCGCGCAGCAGACCGGTGCCGACGAAGCGCGCATTGCCCGGTTGAAGGGCTTGTTCGTCGAAGCGGTCGCGCAAACCGAACGTGCATTGAACTTGCAGGGACGCATCGGCGTACTGATCGACGACCGCTATGGTCAGGACGCGCTGAATGCCGCGACCGGTCGCGGCTGGTGGATCGGCCGCCCGGTCGAACTGCCCGGCTCCGTGCCGCTCGTGTTCGATCATGGTCGTTCGATCGGCACCACGTTGATCGCGTGGCCGCAGGAACACGTCGTGAAATGCCTCGTGCAGTTTCATCCCGACGAGCCGATCGAGCAGCGGCTCGAACAGGAGGCGCAACTGCGCGCGCTGTATGACGCGACCCAGGCAAGCGGCCACGAACTGCTGCTCGAAGTGATTCCTCCGAAGCAGGCGTCGCTGCCGCAGGGACCGGACATCGTATATCGCGCGTTGAAGCGCCTGTACAACCTCGGCATCTACCCCGAGTGGTGGAAGCTCGAACCGATGGACGCCGCGCAATGGCAGGCCATCGACGCGCTGATCGCCGGGCGCGATCCGTATTGCCGCGGCGTCGTGCTGCTCGGTTTGTCGGCGGCGGTCGAGCAGTTGAGCGAAGGCTTTCGCGCGGCCGCGCAAGCGGCGACGTGCCGCGGCTTCACGGTCGGCCGCACGATCTTTCACGAACCGAGCCATGCGTGGCTCGCCGGTGAAATTGGCGACGACGAACTGATCGCGCGCGTGCGCCTCACGTTCGAAACGCTGATCGCCGCATGGCGCGGTGCGCGCGGCGAACCGGCGGCGCATGGCACACCTCATCACGCTCATCAGGAGCAGGCAGCATGAACGAGCGCATCATGCATGACGACACCCCATCCGCCAGCGGCGCGACGCAAGCGCACGCGCCTGCGCGCACCGGCGGCACGATTCGCCTGACGATGGCGCAGGCGCTCGTGCGCTATCTGGCCGCGCAACGCGTCGCCAGCGAAGACGGCACCAACGTCGAACCGCTGTTCGGCGGCGTGTTCGCGATTTTCGGTCACGGCAACGTCGCGGGCATCGGCGAGGCGCTGTATCAGCATCGCGACGCGCTGCCGACCTTGCGCGCGCACAACGAGCAGGCGATGGCGCACAGTGCGATCGCCTACGCGAAGGCGCACTTTCGCCGCCGCATGATGGCCGTGACGACGTCGATCGGCCCAGGCGCCACCAATCTGCTGACCGCGGCCGCGCTCGCGCACGTGAACCGTTTGCCGGTGCTGCTGTTGCCCGGCGACATCTTCGTGTCGCGCGTGCCCGATCCGGTCTTGCAGCAGGTCGAGGATTTCAACGATGGCGGCGTGTCCGCGAACGACGCGTTCAAGCCGCTGTCGCGCTACTTCGACCGCATCGTGCATCCTGCGCAATTGCTGAGCGCGCTGCCGCGCGCGATCCGCGTGCTCACCGATGCCGCGTTGTGCGGCCCCGTCACGCTGGCGCTGCCGCAGGACGTGCAGGCGCAGGCGTGGGACTTCCCGGAGGACTTTTTCACGCCGCGTGTCGTGCGCTTTCATGCACCCGCGCCGCGTAGCGACGATATCGACGCCGCGTGCGCGCGCTTGCGGCACGCGAAGCGTCCGTTGATCGTCGCGGGCGGCGGCGTGCTGTACAGCCGCGCGGCCGATGCGCTGCACCGCTTCGCGAGCGCGCATGGCGTGCCGGTCGCGGAAACGCAGGCCGGCAAAAGCTCGCTCGCGTGGAACGATCCGCTGAATGCAGGCGCGCTCGGGGTGACCGGCTCAGCGGCTGCCAACGCGCTTGCGCATGACGCCGAGTGCGTGCTCGCGCTCGGCACGCGGCTGCAGGACTTCACGACCGGCTCGAACACGCTGTTCACGCAAGCCGACGTGATCGCGATCAACGCGAACGGATTCGACGCGCTCAAGCATCGCGGCTTCGTCGTCGAAGCCGATGTGAAACTCGCGCTCGCTGCGCTAACGGGGCCGCTGCAAGGCTGGCACGCCGAGCGCAGCTGGACCGCGCGCGCGCACAAGCTCGCGGCGAGCTGGCGCGACACCGTGCAAACGCTCACCCATGCGCCGCAACGCGACGCGGTACTGCCCTATGAGGGCGACGTGATCGGCGCGGTGCAGCGTTCGAGCGCGCACTCGCCGACCGACGACATCGTCGTCTGCGCGGCCGGCACGCTGCCCGCCGATCTGCACAAGCTATGGCGCGCGGGCCGGCCCGGCGCGTATCACGTCGAATACGGCTATTCGTGCATGGGCTACGAGATCGCGGGCGGCCTCGGCGTCAAGCTCGCGCGGCCCGAGCGCGAGGTGATCGTGATTCTCGGCGACGGCAGCTATCTGATGATGAACAGCGAGATCGCGAGCTCGGTGATGCTCGGCGCGAAGCTGATCGTCGTCGTGCTCGACAATCGCGGCTTCGGCTGCATCAATCGACTGCAACAGGCTTGCGGTGGCGCACCGTTCAACAATCTGCTCGACGATTGCGTGCACGCACCGGAAGGCGCGCCGCGCATCGACTTCGCCGCGCATGCGCGCGCGCTCGGCGCGCAAGCCGAGCATGCGCGCAATCTCGCC
The DNA here is from genome assembly GCF_014397655.1 of Paraburkholderia sp. UCT31. NCBI lineage: Bacteria > Pseudomonadati > Pseudomonadota > Betaproteobacteria > Burkholderiales > Burkholderiaceae > Paraburkholderia > Paraburkholderia sp. UCT31. Next base: position 187,050 of record NZ_VZQP01000011.1, on the reverse strand, counting down.
GAGCTCGAAGCGGCACTGCAACGCGCGCGCGCGGCGCGAGGCACGTACGTGATCAGCATCGACACCGACCCGGCTCGCACCACCGAAGACGGTGGCTGGTGGTGGGAAGTCGCGGTGCCCGAAGTGTCGACGCGCACCGAGGTGCGCGAGGCCCGCGCGAAGTACGACGCGCAGCTCGCCGCGCGCGCGGCGCCGCCCGCGACGCCTGCGCCGTCACAGGGCGCCGATCGCGACTGAGAACCATGAGGACTCCGGCATGACTGCTTTCGACGTACGCATCGGCATCAACCCGCTGTCGTGGATGAACGACGACCTGCCGTCGCTCGGCGGCGAGACGCCGCTCGAAGTCGCGCTGACCGAGGGTCGCCAGATCGGCTATCAGGGCTTCGAACTCGGCAACAAGTTTCCTCGCGAGCCGCAAGCGCTGAAAACGCTGCTCGCGCAATACGACTTCGCGCTCGTGTCCGGCTGGTACTCGGGACAACTGGCCAGGCGCAGCGTCGCCGAAGAAATCGACGCGGTCGGCCCGCATCTGGAGTTGCTCGCGCAGAACGGCGCGACCGTGATGGTGTATGGTGAAGTCGCCGATTCGATCCAGGGCGCGCCGCGCCCGCTGTATCAACGGCCGCGCTTTTTCGGCGACGCGCAATGGGCCGGCTACGCGGCACGCGTCGATGAATTCGCGCGTTATACGCTGAGTCGCGGCGTGCGGCTCGCCTATCATCATCATATGGGCGCGTACGTCGAAACGCCTGCCGACGTCGATCAGTTGATGGCGCGCACAGGCGACGCGGTCGGCCTGCTGTTCGACGCCGGGCACATCACGTTGGCGGGCGGCGATCCGTTGGCCGTGCTCGACAAACACATCGCGCGCGTTTGTCACGTGCACTGCAAGGACGTGCGCCCCGCCGTGATGAAGCTCGCACGCAATCGCAACTGGAGTTTTCTCGATGCGGTGATCGCCGGTGCGTTCACGGTGCCCGGCGACGGCGCGGTCGATTTTCCGGCGCTGATCGACCGGTTGAAGCGGCACGGTTATTGCGGCTGGCTCGTCGTCGAAGCGGAGCAGGACCCGGTGGTCGCGCCACCGTTCGATTATGCGCAGAAGGGATATGGAACTTTGCGGGCGCTCGTCGATGCGCCGCTCGGCAAGGAGGCAACATGAGCTTATTGGTGAAGGCAGAGCGCGAAGGCCAGACGATCGCGCGCGTGACGCCGCAGTCGGCCTGCTGGCGCTATGTGGGATTCGCCGCGTACCGGCTCGGCGCGAACGAACTCGTCTACGTGTTCGAGCCGGCGCGCGAAGCGTGCATCGTCGTGCTCAGCGGCGCGGTCGATATCGAAACGCCGGGCACGACGTGGAGCTCGCTCGGTTCACGCGACAGCGTGTTCGAAGACGCGGCGCCGTACGCGGTGTATTTGCCGCCGAAGGTGCGCGCGACGGTGCGCGCATGCCGCGACGCGGAGATCGGTGTCGCGAGCGCGCCGGCCAAGGGCGAGTATCCGGCGCGGCTGATCGAGCCGGCGTCGATGAAGCGCTCGACGCGCGGTAAGTCGCTGAATACGCGTTACGTGTGCGACATTCTTCCGCACACCGAGCCGGCGGAATCGCTGCTGGTGGTCGAAGTGAGAACGCCGGGCGGTCACGCGTCGAGCTACCCGCCGCACAAGCACGACACCGACAATATCCCGCTCGAAAGCTCGCTCGAAGAAACCTATTACCACCGGCTCGATCCGCCGCAAGGCTTCGCATTCCAACGCGTGTACACCGACTCACGCGATATCGACGAATCGATGGCCGTCGAGGATCACGACGTCGTGATGGTGCCGCGCGGCTATCACCCGGTGATCGTGCCGTACGGCTACGACTCGTATTATCTGAACGTGATGGCGGGCAGCCAGCGGGTCTGGCATTTCCATAACGATCCGGCGCACGAATGGATCATCAACAAGGATGCTTGACTAACTTGTCCGTAGTCGCGCGTCAGCCAACCCCGAGCCATTCGCGCATCACGTCGTCGCGCGACATAAACGACGCCAGCGCGCCGTCGAACACGATCTCGCCGTGCCCCATCACCGCGACGCGGCACGCGATGTCCCGCGCGATCACGAGCCTCTGCTCGATCAGCAACATCGCGACGCCACGCTCGCGCAGCGCGTGCAGACAGGCGGCGACCTGCTGCATCACGAGACTCGCGAGCCCTTCGCCGGGCTCGTCGATCAACAGCAGATCGGGATCTCCGAGCAGTGCCCGCGCGAGCGCGAGCATCTGTTGCTCGCCGCCCGACAGCGCGCCGGCGCGCGTGCGCTTGCGCCCGGCGAGCACCGGGAACAGCGCGTACGCGTCGTCGAGCGTGAAGCGCGGCGCGCGGCCGCGCGCACGCGATGCGGCAGCCGGCGCAATGCCGAGCAACAGGTTTTCATGCACGCTCAGCGCGGCGAACACGTCGCGATGCTCGGCCACATAGCCGAGCCCGAGCCGCGCGATCTCGAACGTGCGCCGACCGGCGAGCGAACGCCCCGCGAAACGCAGTTCGCCCTCGCAGCGCACGAGGCCCATGATCGCGCGTGCGAGCGTCGAGCGGCCCGAGCCGTTGCGGCCGACCAGCGCGACCACTTCGCCGGGCTCGATGCTCAGCGTGACGCCGTGCAACGCCTGGCTCGCGCCATACCACGCATTCAGGTCGCAAATGTCGAGCAGCGCGCTCATCGGCCTGCTCCATGGTCCGGTTCATCACCCGCCCGCGCGCCTGAGCCGACGTCGAAGCGTTCACCCAGATACGCGGCCCGTACCGCCGCGTCGGCGCGAATCGCGGCCGGCGATCCACTTGCGATGATGCGCCCTTGCACCAGCACCGAAATGCGATCGGCGATCGCGAACACCGCATCCATATCGTGCTCGACCATCAGCAGCGTGCGGCCGGCGGTGGTGTCGCGGATCAGCTCGATCGCGCGTGCCGCTTCCGCGCGGTTCATGCCCGCCGTCGGTTCGTCGAGCAGCAGCGTGTGCGCGCCGCCCGCGAGCGCGATGCCGAGGTCGAGCGCGCGCTGCTCCGCGTAGCTGAGCGTGCCGGCCGCGACGTCGCGGCGCGCGCCGAGGCCGACCGCGTCGAGCACGTCGGCGGCGCGCGCATCGACCGCGGCCGTGCCGGTCAGACGCTGCCACCAGCGCGTGCGATCGCGTTCGGCAAGCTGCGCCGCGCAGCGCAGGTTGTCGAACACGGACAGCCGCGCGAACACGCTGGTGCTCTGAAAGCTGCGCGCGAGGCCACGGCGCGCGATCGCGGCCGGCGCGAGCCGCGTGATGTCCGCGCCGAACAGGTGGATACGCCCCGCGCTTGGCCGCGCGCCGCCCCCGATCAGGTTGAACAGCGTGGACTTGCCCGCGCCGTTCGGGCCGATCAGCGCGTGCCGCTCGCCTGGCTCGATCGCGAGATCGACGCCGCGCAGGATTTGCGTCGAGCCGAAACGTTTTTCGATGCCGTAGAGCGCGAGTGCGGGGATCATCGTGCGGCTCCGGGGAATCGTGCCGCGCGTGCATGGGCCGTGACGCGCGCATGCGCGCGCAGCGCATGGCGCGTGGTCAGCGCAGCCAGAGCGGCGAGCGCAACGAGCGCCAGCGCAAGAGGAAGCGGCGACAGCGGCGGCGCGACGGTGACATCGGTACCCGCGCCAGCGCCCGCACCTGCCCCGGCGCCGAACCATGCGCCGAACAACCCACCTGAAACCGCACCTTCGTCCGCGCCGAACTGCGCCGCATAGGCCCACTGCACCGCGAACACGATGGCCGCGAGCCACAGCACCCCCGCCGCCGCGCTCCACCAATACGCGGCGCGGCAACGTCGCCAGCCGTTGGCGGCAATCCGCGCCGTCTGCCGCGAGGCAAAGCCGGCGAGCCCATCCGGCGCGGCCAGCACGACGACGACGAAAAACAGCCCGAGATAGAACAGCCACGCCCGCGTGACACTGGCGACCACCACGCTGAAAAACGTCAGCACGATCGCCCCCGCGACCGGCCCGAAGAACGCCGCCGTGCCGCCGATCACGGTCGCGATCAGCACCGCGCCCGAGCGCATCATGCCGACGCTCTCAGTCGATACGAGCTCGATATTGATCAGCCCGAGCGTGCCCGCGACGCCCGCGAAAAACGCCGACAGCACGACCACGCCATAGCGAATCCGCCGCGGATAGCAGCCGATCGCCGCCGCGCGCGCCGGGTTGTCGCGCACAGCGTTCGCGAGCCGCATGAACGGTGTGCGCGACAGCGCGAACATCGCGACACTGGCGACGACGCTCCACAGCGCGATTAGCGCATAGGCCTCGTGCGCCGGACCGAAGCTCCAGCCGCCGAAGAGTGGCCCGCTCGCGCGATCGATCGCGACGCCCGCCTCGCCGCCGAACCAGCCCGGCAGCGTCCACGCGGCCGCGACGACAAGCTCGCCGAGACCGAACGTGATCATCGCGAATGCGGTGCCGGCACGGCGCGTCGCGATGAAGCCGAACAGCACGCCGCACAGCGCGCCGCCGATGCCGCCGAGCAACGGCAGCAGCACGAGCGGCATGCCGCCCGCGTTGAACACCCGCGCGGCGATCAACGCGCCGAGCCCCGCATAAGCGGCGTGCCCGAACGACAGCAGCCCGGTCCCGCCGAGCAGCAGGTTGTACGACAGCGCGAACACGATCATCGTCGCGCTTTGCGCGAGATAGCCGAGCAGCCAGCTGTGCGGCCAGATGAAAGGCGGTACGGCCAGAAAGGCGACGAGCGCGAGCCACGGCGCGAGCGCACGGCCGCCCCCGCGAGGCGGCACCTCGCTTTCCAGCGCGTTTGACGACCCGCTCCGCTTACGCATGATCGTCTCGCCGTCCGAACAGCCCGCGCGGCCTCGTCGCCAGCACCGCGACGAGCAGCAGGTACGGCAGCAGCGGCGCCAGTTGCGCGAGCGTCAGCGCGTCCCATTCGGGCGGCAGCACGGCGCCGGCGAGCGACACCACGTCGCCCAACGACAGATCGCTCGCGACCGCCAGCGTTTGCAGGCACCCCACCAGCAACGACCCGACGAGCGCCCCGCTCAGCGACCCGAGCCCGCCGATCACGACCACGACGAACACGATCGAGCCGAGCGACTCCGCCATCGCCGGCTCGATGACGAACAGCGGCGCGCCGATCACGCCGGCCAGCGCGGCGAGCGCAGTGCCGGCCGCGAACACGCCGGTGAACACGCGCGGCACGTCGTGCCCGAGCGCTTCGACGGCCTGCGCATGCGTGAGCGCGGCGCGCACGATCAAGCCAGTCTTCGACACGCGCAGCATCGCGACGAGCGCCGCGAGCATCGCGAGCGACACCGCCATCATGAACGCGCGGTAGCGCGTGAAGACCGCGCCGTACACCGAGAACAGCGGACCGTCGAGCACCGCCGGAATCCTCGCCGACAGCGGACCGAGCCCCCAGCCGAGCTTGACGAGTTCGCCGAGCAGATAGGCGGCGCCGAACGTCAGCAGCAGTTCGGGCAGATGCCCGTGCCCGCGCACGCGCCGCAGCAGCCAGCGTTCGAGCGCCGCGCCGAGCAGACCGACGAGGAGCGGCGCAACCACCAGCGCGCTCCAGAAGCCGGCGCGCGCCGCCACCGAAAAGCCGACGTACGCGCCGAGCATATAGAAGCTCGCATGCGCGAAGTTGAGCACGCCGAGCATGCTGAAGATCAGCGTCAGCCCGGCCGACAGCATGAACAGCAACAGCCCGTAGCTCAGGCCGTTGAGCAGAGTGATGATGAACGGCTGCACGCGTCTAGTCCGCCGGCCCGACGACGCACAACGGTTCAAGCGCCGCGCGCAGCTCGGCGGGCAGGTTCACGGGACGGCGCGTCGCGCGATCCACGTAGACGTGCACGAAATGCCCTTGCGCGGCGGGTTCGGCGTCGCCGTCGCGAAATAGCCCCACCTCGTAGCGCACGCTCGACGTGCCGAGCCGCGCGACGCGCAAGCCCGCGTCGATGCGATCGGGAAACACGAGCGGCGCGAAGTAGTTGCACTGCGTCTCGACGACCAGCCCGATCGTCGTGCCGTGTTCGAAATCGAGTACGCGCGCGCGGATCAGATACTCGTTCACGACGGTGTCGAAATAGCTGTAGTAGACGACGTTGTTCACGTGGCCGTAGACGTCGTTGTCCAACCAGCGCGTGGTGATCGGCAGGAAATGCGGATACGCGGCGCGGCCGGCGGGGGCGGGTTTGTTCATCGGACGTGGCGGTTGGTGGAGGCGAGGATCACAGCGACTCGGTCAGCATGCGGCGATAGTCGTCGGCGCTCGCCTCGCGCGGATTCGTGCGATGACAATGGTCGACCAGCGCGCCCTGCACAACCTTGTCGAACATGCTTTCGTCGACGCCCATCTGCCTGAGGCCGGTCGGCAGTCCAAGCCGCGCCGTCATGTCGAACAGCGCCTGCGCGAGATCCGCATGCTCGGGCACCCCCATCACGCGACGCATGCGCGCATAGCGACGCTCGGCCACCACGCTCGGCGCGCGCTCGTTGAAGCGCAGCACCGCGGGCAGCACGACCGCGTTCAGTGTGCCGTGATGCAGCGACGTGCGGCCGTTCATCTTCAGGCCGCCCAGCGGATGCGACAGCGAGTGCACGCAGCCGAGGCCCTTCTGGAACGCCATCCCGCCCTGCATCGACGCGCTCATCATGTTCAGGCGCGCCTCGCGATCGCTGCCGTCCGCGCACGCGCGCTCGATGTTGTGCCACGCGCGTTCGAGGCCGTCGAGCGCGATACCGTCAGCGGGCGGATTGAAGGCCGGCGCGAGGAAGGTCTCGATGCAATGCGCGATCGCGTCCATGCCGGTCGCGGCGGTCAGCCCCGGCGGCAGGCCGAGCGTGAGACCGGGATCGCACAGCGCCGATTTCGGCAGCAGATTCCACGAATGAAAGCCGAGCTTGCGGCCGTCGTTCAGGATCACGATCGCGCCGCGCGCGACTTCGCTGCCAGTGCCGGCCGTGGTCGGAATCGCGATCAGCGGCGCGACGGCGTCGGTGATCTTCGCGCTGCCGCCTTCGATCGTCGCGTATTGCGTGAGCGGCCCCGGATGCGTGGCCGCGATCGCGACGCCCTTCGCGAGATCGATCGACGAACCGCCGCCCACCGCGATCAGCCCGTCGCAGCGCTCGTCGCGATACACCTTGGCGGCCGCGAGCACCATTTCCTCGGTCGGGTTCGACGGCGTGTCGTCGAACAGCGGCACGTCGCCGAGCTTCAGCGCGTCGAGTGCCTGCCGCGCAATGCCGGCCGCGACGACGCCCTTGTCGCTGATCACCAGAGGCCGCTCGATGCCGATGCGCGTGCACTCGGACGACAGTTGCGACAGGGCGTCGTAGCCCAGATGAATATGGGTCAGGTAGTAGATGTAGGCCATGCCGTTTTCTCCCTGAGCGTGCGCTCATTGACCGCCGATTGACGTGGATGATCGGTTCGGTGATGCGTCGATGGATGTGCCGAGTCGTGTGGTGTCGCGTGCGTTGTGGGCTGTCTCCATGGTGGCTGTGATTTCTGCGTCGTCTGTGTGCTGGCCAACGTTGCGGCTCGATGGGCCGAACGCCTCACTGCCCCGGCCGCTCGACGAATTCGAACGGCAACCCGCGTCGCCGCATCCATTCGCCGAGCGCCTGGCCGGTGCCCGCGCGCCACGGCCGCAGCTTCGCGGGTTCGACGAGCCGGTATTCGAGCAGTTCGGGCGACAGCGCGATCGTCCCAGGCGCCTTCACGTGATACGCGATGATCAGCTCGTTCTTGCGGATGAATTCGTATACGCCGATCAGCTCGACCGACCCGGCGTGCAGCGACGTCTCCTCCATCACTTCGCGCGCGATGCCCTGCTCCGGCGTCTCGCCGTTTTCGAGGAAGCCGGTGATCAGCGCGAACATGCCCTCGGGCCACGCGGCATTGCGCGCGAGCAGGATCTTGCCCTCGTACTCGACGATCGCCGCGACGACCGGCAGCGGGTTATTCCAATGGACGTAGCCGCACTCGATATCGGGACAGCTCTGACGGACGCGGCCGCCCTCGTGGTCGGGGTCGGCGCGTTCGGTCAGGGGCTTCGCGCAGCGGGGACAGAATCGGTACTCGGTCATGGCGGGGGACGTCTCTTTGTTTCGTGTTTTCTGGCGGGGCGTAGTTGGGTGGCTTTGCGCGTGTGCCGAGTGGTGCATCGAGGCGCCGGTGGTAACTCGGGTTCCAGCAACCTCACGCGTCTTCCATCACGCGACGCACAGCTCACGCACGTCGGCGGCGAAACGCTCGACCGTGTCGGGCTGCGTGTCCCACGCGCACATCAGCCGGCAACCGCCGGCGCCGATGAACTCGTAGAACTTCCAGCCGCGCGCGCGCATCGCCTTCGCGGCATGCGGCGGCAACTGCGCGAACACCGCGTTCGATTCGCTCGCAAACATGATGCTCACGCCGGGGATTTCCTGCAACCGCGTCTCCAGCAGACGCGCCATCGCGTTCGCGTGACGCGCATTGCGCAGCCATACGTCGTTGTCGAGCAGGCCGAGCCACGGCGCGGAGATGAAGCGCATCTTCGATGCGAGCTGTCCCGCCTGCTTCAACCGATAGGCGAAATCGTCGGCGAGCGCGCGGTCGAAGAACACCACCGCCTCGCCGACCGGCAAGCCGTTCTTGGTGCCGCCGAAACACAGCACGTCGACGCCCGCGCGCCATGTGATTTCCGACGGATGCACGTCGAGCGCGGCGACCGCGTTCGCGAAGCGCGCGCCGTCCATGTGCACCTTCAGATGACGACGCTTCGCGATCGCCGCGATGGCGCGCACTTCCTCGACGCTGTAGACGGTGCCGACCTCGGTCGACTGCGTCAGCGTGACGATCTTGGGCTTCGGATAGTGGATATCGGCGCGCCGCGTGATGATGGACTCGATCGCATCGGGCGTGAGCTTGCCGGCGATGCCCGGCGCCGTGAGCAGTTTCGAGCCGCCCGAGAAGAACTCGGGGCCGCCGCATTCGTCGGTCTCGATGTGCGCGAGTTCGTGGCAAATCACCGAGTGGTACGACTGGCACAGCGACGCGAGCGCGAGCGAATTGGCCGCCGTGCCGTTGAACACGAAGAACACTTCGCAATCGGTCTGAAACAGGTCGCGCAGACGGTCGCAGACCTGGTTGGTCCAGGAGTCGTCGCCGTAGGCCGGCTCGTGGCCGCTGTTGTTGGCGGCGATCAGCGCGTCGAGCGCTTCGGGACAGATGCCGGCGTAGTTGTCGGACGCGAAATGTTGCATGGTCGAGCGACGCGCCCGGCGACAGGCGCGAGGGAATGACGGAAAGCGGTCATTTTAGTGCGCCCGTGCGAGATTTGTTTTCGCGTCTTGGCTGCAACCGCAATCCGGCATGCGGCCACGGCGCGGGCCACGCGGCACGCGCGTCACTGCGATCAGTCCCGCTGCCCCCGCCAGCAGCGCGCCCGCGGCGAGCCACAGCGCCAGCGAAAACGACCCCGTGTGCGCGGCAATCGGCGCGGCCACCAACGGACCCGCGATCTGACCGATGCCATAGGCCGCCGTCGCATAACCCATCAGCCCGGCCGCGTCGTCGCCGCGCAGACGCCGCGCCTCGCGCATCGCGAACAGCGTGATCGCGGTGAACGGCAGGCCGATCAGGATGCTGCCGAGCGAGAACCCGCCCGCCGTCGGCCATACGATGCCCAGCGCGATGCCGAGCGCCTGCAGCACATACGAGCCCGCGAGCAGCGCGCGGTTGTCCCAATGCACGGGCAAACGCGCGGCGAGCAGCGCGCCGACGATCAGCGCCGCACCGAACATCGGCCAGAACAGGTCCGGCCACGCCGAGCCCGGCAACGCGTGGCGCGCGATGACCGGCAAAAAGGTCGCGGTGATGATGTAGCCGAAGCCCGGGATACCGTAGAGCAGAACCAGCCAGAACGCGTCGGTGCGGTGGACGGCATGACTCGTCTGAATGCCGGCCGTACGAGGCGGCTGGTTTGCGCTGGCGCGCGATCCGGTGGCGGGCTTTGCGGTTGCGGAGCTTGCAGCGGCAGGCTTCGCTGTTCCCGCACGCTGCGCTTCGCCAAACACCGGCCACACCAGCACCGACAGCACCGCGCCGATCACCGCAAAGCCGATCCATCCGACCACCGCGCCATAGCCACCCGCGACGCTGACCAGCAAGCCGGTGCCGACGATGCCCACGCCCGGCCCCGTATAGATGACGCCGCTCCACGCCTGCGCGCCGAGTTCGGCGAGCCGCCGCAAGCCCCACTGCGACGCGAACACGAAGGTCCATGCGCTGACCGCGCCGGCGACGAAGCGCACCAGCGCCCACGCCCAGAACTGGCCGGTGACGCCCATCGCGAGCGTCAGCAGCACGGTCGCGGCGAGTCCGACGCGCACCATGCGCGCGGGCTCGACCCGCAGCGCCGCGCACGTCATCGCGCCGGCGAAATAGCCGGCGTAATTGAACGACGCGAGCCAGCCGCCATGCTGGATATCGATCTGCGGCTGGCCGAGCGCGGCGCCGTGCAGCATCAGCGGCAGCAGCGGCGTGAATGCGAAGCGCCCGATACCGAGCGCGACGGCCAGCGTGACCATGCAGGCGAGCGCCGCGCGCCGGGCGGCGTGCGGCTCGTGGAAGCGCGAGTGCGCGTGGGAAGCGAGATCGTTCATGATCGGACGGTCAAACGGCGATGGTATGAATCCATACTAGCTTGACCTTTGAATCACGAAAAATGAATAATTAGAATGTTATTCATCGCCAGGAGAGAATCATGGATCTGGCCGCTCTGACCATTTTTCGCGCGGTCGTGCGCGAAAACGGCGTGACGCGCGCCGCGGCGAAGCTCAATCGCGTGCAATCGAACGTGACCACGCGCATCAAGCAGCTCGAGGAGCAGCTCGGCACCGAGCTGTTCATCCGCGACGGCCGCCGCCTCGTGCTGACGCCGGCCGGCGAGACGCTGCTGCCCTACGCGGAACGGCTGCTCGCGCTCGCCGACGAGGCGCGGCACGCGGTGCGCGAGGATCGTCCGAGCGGGCGTCTGCGTCTCGGCACGATGGAAAGCGTCGCGGCGACGCGTCTGCCGGGCCTGCTCGCGCAATATCACCAGCAATGGCCGGCCGTCGAACTGGAACTGGAGACCGGTACGACCGGCAGGCTGATCGAGCGGGTGCGCGAGTTCGAGGTCGATGCGGCGCTGGTCGCGACGCCGCTCGATCCGGCCACGCTCGGCGATCTGTTCGAGACCGTGCCGATCTTCCGCGAGGAACTCGTGATGCTGACGCCGCGTGGTCATCGGCCGATCCGCGAAGTGCGCGACATCGCGCTATCGACGCTGATCGCGTTCGAGCGGGGCTGCGCGTATCGCGCGTATATCGAGAAGTGGTATCTGGAGCACGGCACGCGGCCGCAACGGGTGCTGGAGCTCGGCTCGTATCACGCGATCGTCGCGTGCGTGGCGGCCGGCGCGGGCGTCGCGGTCGCACCGCGCTCGGTGCTCGATCTGGCGACCGACACGAGCAATATCGCGGTGCACGAATTGCCCGATATCGGCATGATCGATACGCTGCTGGTGTGGCGACGCGGGCATTTTTCGTCGGCGCTCAATGCGTTGCGACGCACGCTGGTGGCGTCGCAGGAAGGGGCGGCCGAGGTGGATGCGGTGGCGTCCGCGGATGCGAATGTGGTCTGATCGTTGAATCCGCCCCGGCAACCAGGTTCGACGCAACCCGGTCGGCTTCAGCAAAAGCGAAGGGACCACGCAACGCGCCGATCCTGCTGGCGCACCGCGTGGCCCCTTCGTCGAACCCGGCTCGACTTCGCGTCGAGCCGGACTCAACCGACCATCAGAATCAAAGCTGCCCTTCGACCCAGCCCTTGACGCCCGCGAGCGCCGCCGGCAGGTTGGCCGGCTCGGTACCGCCGGCCTGCGCCATGTCCGGACGGCCGCCGCCCTTGCCGCCCACCTGCTGGGCCACGAAGTTGACCAGTTCGCCCGCCTTGACCTTCTTGCTGGCGTCGGCGGTCACACCCGCGATCAGGCTGACCTTGCCGCCTTCCACCGACGCGAGCACGATCGCCGCGCTCTTCAGCTTGTCCTTGAGCTTGTCGACCGTTTCGCGCAGCGTCTTCACGTCCGCGCCTTCGAGCGTCGCCGCGAGCACATGCACGCCGCCGATTTCGATCGCCTGGCCCGCGAGTTCGTCGCCCTGGCTCGACGCCATCTTCGACTTCAGCGCGCCCAGTTCCTTCTCGAGCGCCTTCACCTGGTCTTGCACCTGGCCGATGCGCTGCGTGAGTTCCGCCGGTTGTGCCTTCAGCGCGGCCGCGGCCGCGTTGACGCGCGCTTCGAGCTCCTGCACGTAGCGCACCGCGTTGTCGCCCGTGATCGCCTCGACGCGACGGATACCGGCCGCGACGCCACCTTCCATCACGATCTTGAAGAAACCGATGTCGCCCGAGCGATTCACGTGCGTACCGCCGCACAGCTCACGCGAGAAGCCGAGGTCGAGCACGCGCACTTCGTCGCCGTACTTTTCGCCGAACAGCGCCATTGCGCCGCCCTTCACCGCCTCGTCGTACGACATCACACGCACGATGCCGGGCGCGTTCGCCAGCACTTCGGCGTTGACGATTTCCTCGACGCGGCGGATCTGCTCGTCCGTCATCGGCGCGTTGTGGGCGAAGTCGAAGCGGGTCTTGTCGGCGTCGACGAGCGAGCCCTTCTGCTGCACGTGCGAACCGAGCACTTCGCGCAACGCCTTGTGCATCAGGTGCGTGGCCGAGTGGTTGCGCGCCGTGCGGGCGCGGCGCACCGCGTCGATTTCGGCCTTGACGATGTCGCCGAGCTTCAGCGTGCCCTGCTCGAGCGTGCCGTGGTGGCCGACCACGTCGGCCTGAACCTTCAGCGTATCGACGACCGCAAAGCGCGTGCTGGCGTTCGCGAGCACGCCCTGGTCGCCGACCTGGCCGCCCGACTCGGCGTAGAACGGCGTGTGATCGAGCACGACGACCGCCTGCTGGCCGGCCTGCGCCTGCTGCACCGACGCGCCATCGACGTACAGCGCGACGACCTTTGCGTCGTCGAAGACGATTTCTTCGTAGCCGTGGAAGGTGGTCTTCGCGCCCGAGTATTCGAGGCCCTGCGCCATCTTGAACTTGCCCGCCGCGCGAGCCTGCTCGCGCTGACGCGCCATCGCGTCGTCGAACGCGGATTCGTCGACCGTCACTTCGCGCTCGCGGCAGACGTCCGCGGTCAGGTCGAGCGGGAAGCCGTAGGTGTCGTGCAGCTTGAACGCGAGTTCGCCGTCGAGCGTCTTGCCGCTGGTTTTGCCACCTGCGGCGTCGAGATCGGCCAATGCGGCCTCGAGAATCGACATGCCGTGCTCGATCGTCTCGAAGAAGCGCTCTTCTTCCTGACGCAGCACGTCGGTCACGCGCTGCTCGGCCTGCTTCAGTTCAGGGTAAGCGTCGCCCATCTGCGCGACGAGGTCGGCGACGAGGCGATGGAAGAACGAACCCTTCTTGCCGAGCTTGTAGCCGTGGCGGATCGCGCGGCGCACGATACGGCGCAGCACGTAGCCGCGGCCTTCGTTGCCCGGAATCACGCCGTCGACGATCAGGAACGAGCACGCGCGGATGTGATCGGCGATCACCTTCAGCGAGTTGTTGCCCAGATCGGTCACGCCGGTTTCGCGGCCAGCGGCTTGAATGAGCGCCTGGAACAGGTCGATCTCGTAGTTGCTGTGCACGTGCTGCAGCACCGCGGCGATGCGCTCGAGGCCCATGCCGGTGTCCACGCATTGCTTCGGCAGCGGCGTCATGTTGCCCTGCGCGTCGCGGTTGAACTGCATGAACACGAGGTTCCAGATTTCGATGTAGCGGTCGCCGTCTTCCTCGGGCGATCCCGGCGGCCCGCCCCACACGTCCGGGCCGTGGTCGTAGAAGATTTCCGAGCACGGGCCGCACGGGCCGGTGTCGGCCATCTGCCAGAAGTTGTCCGATGCGTAGCGCGCGCCCTTGTTGTCGCCGATGCGGACGATGCGCTCGACCGGCACGCCCACTTCCTTCGCCCAGATGTCGTGCGCTTCGTCGTCTTCCTGGTAGACGGTGACCCAGAGCTTGTCTTTGGGCAGCTGGTAGACACCGGTCAGCAGTTCCCACGCGTAGTGGATCGCGTCGCGCTTGAAGTAGTCGCCGAACGAGAAGTTGCCGAGCATCTCGAAGAACGTGTGGTGACGCGCGGTGTAGCCGACGTTCTCGAGGTCGTTGTGCTTGCCGCCGGCGCGCACGCTGCGCTGCGCTGTCGTGGCCCGCGAATACGGACGCGATTCCGCGCCGAGGAACACATCTTTGAACTGCACCATCCCCGAATTGGTGAAGAGCAGTGTCGGGTCGTTGCCGGGCACGAGGCTCGACGAACGGACGATCGTATGGCCCTTCGATTCGAAGAACTTGAGGAATTTCTCGCGGATTTCAGCGGCTTTCATAGCGGGCGGGGGACGGTCCTGACGGTTCCTGACGGAGACTGGCGGTCGGTGGGATGCGCCAACTTTCTGTTTCTTTAAACGACTGATTATACGGGATCGGCAAGCGCGCGCGGCACTGCGCGCCGCCTGGTTGGCGCTCGCTTGTCCGATCGTCCGATCCGCGCCATGACGTTCGGCTGACTGCGCCCGCGAGCGCGAATCGCTTAAGATGACTTCCGCGAAACTACGCGCGAAATAACGCATGGCAGCTCGCCGCGCGGCCTGCAACCATCAGGAGACATTCAGGAACATGGGCGCTCTCAGTCACATCCGCGTGCTGGATCTCACCCGCGTGCTCGCCGGTCCATGGTGCGCGCAGACGCTCGCCGATTTCGGCGCCGACGTCATCAAGATCGAACGCCCCGAGGTCGGCGACGACACCCGCCACTGGGGGCCTCCCTATCTGAAAACGCCGGACGGCGCGGACACGCGCGAGGCCGCCTACTATCTCGCGGCGAACCGCAACAAGCGCTCGGTCACGCTCGACATCGCGTCGCCCGAGGGTCAGCGGATCGTGCGCGAACTGGCCGCGCAAAGCGACGTCGTGCTCGAGAACTACAAGGTCGGCCAGTTGAAGAAGTACGGCCTCGACTATGACTCGCTCAAAAAGGTCAAGCCCGACCTGATCTACTGCTCGGTCACGGGCTTCGGGCAGACCGGCCCGTATGCGCAGCGCGCCGGTTACGACTTCATCGTGCAGGGGATCGGCGGCTTCATGAGCATCACCGGCGAGCGTGACGGTCAGCCGGGCGGCGGCCCGCAGAAGGCCGGCGTCGCGATCGCCGACCTGATGACCGGCATGTACTCGACGATCGCGGTGCTGACCGCGCTCACGCACCGCGACCGCACGGGCGCTGGCCAATACATCGACATGGCGCTGCTCGACGTGCAGGTCGCGATGCTCGCCAACATGAACTCGAACTACCTCGCGAGCGGCCAGCCGCCGGCGCGCTGGGGCAATGCGCATCCGAACATCGTGCCCTACCAGACCTTCCAGACCAGCGACGGCTGGATCATCGTCGCGGTCGGCAATGACGGACAGTTCCGCAAGTTCGTCGAAGTGGGCGGCCGCCCGGAACTCGCCGACGACGAGCGTTTCGCAACCAACCCCGCGCGCGTGCGCAATCGCGAACTGCTCGTGCCGATGCTCGCGGACATGGTCCGCCTGCAGGGCAAGCAGCAATGGATCGCGGCGCTCGAAGCGGCCGGCGTGCCGTGCGGACCGATCAACAACCTCGACGAAGTGTTCGACAACGAGCAGGTGGTCGCGCGCGGTCTGCAGGTCGATCTGCCGCATCCGTCGGGCGGCACGGTCAAGCTCGTGCGCAATCCGATCACCATGACCGGCACGCCGCCGCAGGCGCTGAGCCATCCGCCGCTGCTCGGCGAGCATACCGAGCGGGTGCTGAGCGACGTGCTCGGATACGACGCGCAGACGATTGCCGAGTTGAAGCGCAAAGCGGTGATCTGATCGAGAAGGCGGCGAGACTCAGCGCATCGCCGTTAGCGAAGCCAGCCAGCCCCGCCCCTCGTCCCAATCGTCGAGACCGCTGTCGGCGTTGATGTGGCCGCGCGCGCCGATCCCGATCCAGCGGCTGCCCCACGCGTTCGCGCAGGTTTGTGAAAACGGCACGCCGCCATAAGGATCGTCGCTGCTCGCCACCACGATCGTCGCAAACGGCAGGCGGGTGAGCGGCACCGGCGCAAAGCCGCCCGCGTCCCTCGGGAAGTGCGCTTCGTCCGGATCGGGCACGGCGACCAGCAGCGCGCCGGCCACCTTCGCGAGCTGCGCCGCGCTTGCGTACTGCGAGGCCCAGAACGCCGTGGTCAGACAGCCGAGGCTGTGAGCGGCGAACACGACCGGCGCGTCCACGGCGTCAAGCGCGGCGGCCAGCGTACGGCACCAGGCGTCGCGTGAAGGGTGGTCCCAGTCCGGCATCTGCACGCGGACGACCGCGGGATCGAGCGCTTCCCAGCGCGTTTGCCAGTGGCCTGGGCCGGAGTCCAGATAGCCCGGCAGAACGAGTGTGGTTGGTTGGTGTTCGCTCATCGTGCTTCCCCGTGTTCGGCTTATCGCCCGCTCGCGGGATAGCGCGGCGGGCCGTCTACCGTATCACGCGTGCCACGCCGCCACCACGGGGATCGCTCGCGGGCTCGGGTGTCGTGCCGTCCACGCGGATCATCTGCACGTCGCCGTTGAACGCCTGCTGCTCGACCGTAAAGCCGAGCGCCTTCAATTGCGTGGCAAGCTCATCCGGCGCGGGACGGTACGGCTCGAAGTAGATCGTCTTTGGCGGCAGCAGCTGATGATGGAAACGCATCGCGGCGAGCGCGTCCGTCGGTGACATGTCGAAGTCGTACAGATTCGTCATCACCTGGAAGATCGTCGTCAGGATGCGAGAGCCGCCGGGCGTGCCGATCGCTAGCGCGATCTTGCCGTCCTTCAGCAGCAGCGTGGGCGTCATCGACGAAATCGGGCGGCGGCCCGGCGCGATCGCATCCGGCTCGGCATCGGCGGCGCCGGGTGTCGACGCCGCGCCCGTCGCGCCAGCGCCGGCTGGCTTGATCACGAAATCGTCCATCGCATCGTTCAGCAGGAACCCGCCGCCGTCCACCACGACGCCCGAGCCGAAATCGCCGTTCAGCGTGTAGGTGTTCGACACCGCGTTGCCCCATTTGTCGACCACCGAGAAATGCGTGGTTTGCGCCTTCTCCGTCGCCGCGCCGCCGTCGACACCGGGTTTCACCGTCGCGGCGGCCGGCGCTTCGTCGGCTTTGACTTCGGCCGCGCGCTGCGCGAGGTAGGCGTCGTCGATCAGCTTCGCGACCGGCACCGGCGATGCGTCCGGGTCGCCGATATGGCGCTGCCGGTCCGCGAACACGCGATCCTCGATCTGCGCGATCAGATGGATGTACGGCGCTGAATTCAACGCAAGGCCGTCGAACGCCGGCTGCAGATCGGCCCGCATCTTCAGCATCTGGATCAGCCCGAGGCCGCCCGAGCTCGGCGGCGGCGCGGTGATCACGCGGTAGCCGTGCCAGTCGGCCGCGAGCGGCTCGCGCCACAGAGCCTTGTACTGGCTCAGATCCTGGCTCGTGATCAGGCCGTGGCCGTACATCTGCGCGGCGATCATTTGAGCGGTGCGGCCCTCGTAAAACTCGCGGCCGCCGTCGCTCGCGATCCGCCCCAGCGTCTGCGCGAGTTCCGGTTGGCGCAGCATCGCGCCCGCCTTCAGGTTCGCGAAGTAGGCGTCGAAATTGGTTTTGCCGGCGAAACTCCTGGCGGCCGCGTCGCGTCGCTGCTGCAGCCGCGGGTCGACCTGAAAGCCGTCGGTCGCGTAATGGATCGCGGGCGCGAGCACCTGCTTCCATTTGAGCTTGCCGAAGCGCCGCTGCGCTTCCCACATGCCATCGACAGTGCCCGGCACGGCCGCCGCGCGATGCCCGACCGTGCTCATGCCCGGCGCCACGTTGCCCTTGTCGTCGAGGTACATGTCGCGGGTCGCCTGCTGCGGCGCGCGCTCGCGATAGTCGAGAAAATACGGCTTGCCGTCGACCAGCAGCGTCATGAAACCGCCGCCGCCGAGGTTGCCCGCATCGGGCCGCGTGACGGCGAGCGTGAAGGCCATCGCAACCGCGGCATCGACCGCATTGCCGCCTGCGGCGAAGATCTGCTGCGCGGTGTCAGCGCTGTAGCTATCCGGCGCGGCGACTGCCGACGCATCGAGCGCCGGCTTCGGCGCCGGTGTTTTCGCGGCGGCGGACAGCGGCGCGGCCACGTTCACGGCAAGCGCGGCAAACCAGGCCGAAGCGAGCACACGACGGTTACGGCAAGAAAATCGGGCGCTAGCCAAAGCGCGGGCAAAGGGCGCGCGAAACGCGCCGTGCGTCGGGACAGACATCCGAGAAAACTCCGGCAACGAGGCGAGCATGGCGCACGAGCAGCGGAGCCTCGTGCAGGAAGATGAAGGACAGCGTGGACGGCTCGGGCAAGCCCGCCCCGCGCGAAGGCCCAGCACAGGCGCGCGGGCCGCGCGCAGCAGCGCATCCTAAGTCGGCGCGTCGCGCGTCGCCAACCCGTTTTACCTCCTGTTACAGCCCCGCGCGCCGGCTTCCCTGACTCCGGCAGCCGCGCCAAACCCACTGCGCCGTTGGCTGCGCGCCGCAACCACCTGCCGCGAACGGGCTCGTCAGGTAGAATTGACGGCTACACGGGCGCATTGCGCGCCCCCACGGACTCTCATCTTCTCGCATGAATATCGAACGCAACGACGCGCCCGCGGCATCCAATTTCATCCGCAACATCATCGACGACGACAACCGCACCGGCAAATGGAGCCAGCGCGTCGAAACGCGCTTCCCGCCGGAGCCGAACGGCTATCTGCACATCGGTCACGCAAAGAGCATCTGCCTGAACTTCGGCGTCGCGCGCAGCTACGGCGGCGTGTGCCATCTGCGCTTCGACGACACCAATCCGGAGAAGGAAAGCGTCGAGTACGTCGAGTCGATCATCGACTCGGTGCGCTGGCTCGGCTTCGAATGGGAAAAGGACCGCACCGAGCATCTGTACTTCGCGAGCGACTACTACGACAAGCTGTACGAGTTCGCGGAGCTGCTGATCCAGCGCGGCAAGGCTTACGTGGATAGCCAGTCGGCCGAGGAAATCCGCGCGAACCGCGGCTCGGCCACCGAAGTCGGCACGCCGTCGCGCTTCCGCGAGCGTTCGGTCGCGGAAAACCTCGACCTGTTCCGCCGCATGAAGGCGGGCGAGTTCAAGGAAGGCGAGCACGTGCTGCGCGCGAAGATCGACATGTCGTCGCCGAACTTCAACATGCGCGACCCGGTCATCTACCGCATCCGCTTCGCGCATCACTACCGTACCGGCGACACCTGGTGCGTGTACCCGATGTACGACTACACGCACTGCATCTCGGACGCGCTCGAAAACATCACGCATTCGCTGTGCACGCTCGAGTTCGAAGATCACCGCCCACTGTACGACTGGATCCTGAACGAACTCGCCGAGGCCGGTGTCTTCGGGCGTCCGCTGCCGCAGCAAATCGAGTTTTCGCGCCTGAACCTGACCTATGCGATCACCAGCAAGCGCAAGCTGCTGCAACTCGTCAACGAAGGCCATGTGGAAGGCTGGGACGACCCACGCATGCCGACCATCGTCGGCGTGCGCCGGCGTGGCTTCACGCCCGAGTCGATCCAGCTGTTCTGCGAGCGCATCGGCGTGACCAAGGTCGACTCGTGGATCGACATGAGCGTGTTCGAAGGCGCGCTGCGCGACGATCTCGACGAGAAGGCGCCGCGCATCGCCGCCGTGCTCGATCCGGTCAAGCTGATCATCGACAACTTCCCCGAACGCCTCACCGAGCCGTGCCACGCACCGGTGCATCCGCATCATCCGGAACAGGGCCTGCGCGAGTTTCCGATTTCGCGCGAGCTGTGGATCGAGCGCGAGGACTTCACGCAGACGCCGCCGAAGGGCTACTTCCGCCTGTTCCCGGGCAACAAGGTGCGGCTGCGCTACGGCTACGTGATCGAATGCACGCACGCGGACAAGGACGAGAACGGCAATATCGTCGCGGTGCACTGCAACTACTTCCCGGACAGCAAATCGGGCACCGAAGGCGCGAACAATTACAAGGTCAAGGGCAACATCCACTGGGTCAGCGCGGCGGCCGCGTGCCCGGCCGAAGTGCGCATCTACGACCGGCTGTTCAAGGAACCGCAACCGGACGCCGGCGGCCGCGACTTCCTCGAAGCGCTGAATCCGGACTCGAAACGCGTGGTCCAGGCCTACCTCGAAACCGGCGCGCGCCATGCGCTGCCGGAGCAGCGCTACCAGTTCGAGCGCCACGGCTACTTCGTCGCCGACCGCGTCGATTCGAAGCCGGGTAAGCCCGTATTCAACCGCATCGTCAGTCTGCGCGACAGTTGGGGCAAGCCGGCCTGAGCCCGCGCCAGCGAGGGCCCGGCGTTGCGGGCCCATCCGGGTTGCCGGATGTTTCGATCGACACTCACTGCGCGCTCGCCTGAGCGCGCCGGTCCGGGAGGTCCGATGAAGGTTGCAGACCGCCACGGGGAAGGGTCTGAAAGCAGGGTTCGCGTCGCACGGAGCGCGTGCGGCTCACGCTTCCCGCGTCTGCTGCGCGGCATGCACAGCGTGCTGCTTACGCTGGCCGCCTGCGGCGTGCTCGCGTTCACCGGTCCCGCCCGCGCGGATGAACTGACCGGCACGCTGAGAAAGATCCACGACGACGGCGTCGTCGCGATCGGCGTGCGAGAGGCGTCGATCCCGTTCTCGTACTTCGACGGCAAGCGCACGGTCGGCTACTCGCAGGCGATCGCGATGCAGATCGTCGATGAAATCAGGAAAACGCTCGGCATGGCGCAACTGCGGGTTCACGAAATCACGGTAACGTCGTCGAACCGCACGCCGATGCTGCTGAACAACCAGATCGATCTCGAATGCGGCTCGACCACGCACACGGTCGAGCGCGAAAACGTCGCCGCGTTTTCAGACAGCTTTTTCCAGTACGCGGTGCGCATGATCACGCGCAGGAACAGCGGCATCACCGATTTCCCCGATCTGGCCGGCAAGCCGGTCGTGACGACCGCGGGCACGTCCGACGAGCGCCTGCTGCGCAGCCTCAACACCGACAAGCAGCTGAACATGCGCATCATGAGCGTGCGCGACCATCAGGAGGCCTTCAACGCGATGAAGGACGGTCACGCGGTGGCGTTCGTGATGGACGAGCCGATCGTCTACGGTTTCAAGGCGACCGACCCGCATCCCGACGATTTCATCGTGACGGGCACGCCGCTTGGCTACGAGGTTTATGCGTGCATGTTCCGCAAGGGCGACGAGCCGTTCCGCGCGCTCGTGAATCGCGTGATCGTGCGCTCGCAGACGTCCGGCGACGCCGAGCGTCTGTATCGGCAGTGGTTCACGCAGCCGATTCCGCCGCATGGCATCAACGTCAATTTCCCGCTGTCGGAGCAGAACCGCGCGTTGTTCGCGCATCCGAACGACCACGCGCTCGATTGAAGGCGGCGTGCGCCGTCTATAGCGACCGGTGCAACTCCGTGAGCGACAGCGTCGTCTCGAAGAGCCGCGTCAGACTACGGCTCGCATAGCGCGGCACCTCTTCGATCGACGCCCAGCGGTAATCATCCATTTCGGGGATCAGCGTGCCGTCCGAGCGGCGCGGAAACAGCGACGTGCAGGTGCACGTGCTCAGATCGAGCTCGCCGGCACCCGCGCGCGCCGCGAACAGATGCAGGTCCTTGTCGCGCCGGTAGACGAACAGGCCGAGATCCTTCAGCCGATCGGCCTCGAGCGCGATGCCGGTTTCCTCGACCATCTCGCGCAGCGCCGTCACGTGCGGCGCCTCGCCGGCCTCGCCCTGGCCTTTCGGGATGTCCCAGTGCGTCGTTTCGGTGGCGTGCGCGAGCAGCACGCGTCCGTCGGGATCGAGCAGCACGATCCCGCACGAGACGATTCGCGGGCTCATCGCGCAGCCTCACTGCATGCACCTCTCGCGCCGCGCTCACGCATGCTCAACGCTTCTGCAGCTGCCAGGCGCCACCTTCCTTGCAGAAGTTCGGACGCAGGTTCATCGATTGCCCTTTCGCATTGAGTACGACCCCGAGGGTGCGGCAGGTGCGTCCGCCGTCGGTCGAGGTGCTGTCCATCGAGATGGTCGCGTCGATCTTCACGCTATTGCCGGTGCCGTCGTTGACCCACGTGAAGCTCTCGCCGTCCTTCCTGTCATTGAGCGCGCTCATGACCGCATGCTTGATCGAGTCGTTGTCACGCTGTCTCATATAGGTGATCGGCGTGTCGCCCAGAAAGCCGAGGTTCGCGGCTTGCGCGCCGATCGCCGCACCGAGCAGGAGGCTCGCGGCACTGAGGTGGAACAGCACACGGGTTCGCGTCGACACGTAGAACTCTCCTCGAAGTGTGCACGGCGCGCACGGGCGCACGGCGGCTTTTGATCCTGACCTCAAAAGCATAGCATGCACACTTCGGCAGGCAGCGCGCCATCGACGCGGCCATCAACGCGCGGCGGCCGTCCCCTGCAGGCGGAACGTGTTGACGACGTCGCGCAGCATCTGCGCCTGCTCCTGCATCGACTGCGCGGCGGCCGCCGCCTGTTCGACCATCGCCGCGTTCTGCTGGGTGGTCTCGTCCATCTGCGCAATCGCGAGATTGACCTGCTCGATGCCGCGGCTCTGCTCGTCGGACGCGGCGGAAATCTCGCTGATGATGTCGGTCACGCGCTTCACCGCATCGACGAGCGACTCCATCGTGCCGCCCGCCTTCTCGACGAGCGTCTTGCCGCTGCCGACGCGCGCGACCGAATCCTCGATCAACGTCTTGATCTCCTTGGCCGCGTCGGCGCTGCGGCGCGCGAGGTTGCGCACCTCGCCCGCGACGACCGCGAAGCCGCGGCCCTCCTCGCCGGCGCGCGCGGCTTCGACGGCCGCGTTCAGCGCGAGGATGTTGGTCTGAAACGCGATGCTTTCGATCACGCCGATGATATCGACCACCCGCGCCGAGCTCGCCGCGATGCTCTGCATGTTCGCGACGACGTGCTGCACGGCCTCGCCGCCCTCGCCCGCGAGCTGCGACGCCGAGCGCGCCATGCGATTGGCCTGCAGCGCGTTGTCGGCGTTCTGCTTGACGGTCGCCGTCAGCTGCTCCATGCTCGCGGCCGTTTCGCCGAGCGACGACGCCTGCTGTTCCGTTCGCGCCGACAGATCGAGATTGCCCGCGGCGATCTCTTCGGCCGCGACCGTGATCGTTTCGGTGCCGCCGCGAATGCGCCGGATCGCGTCGGCGAGGCGGCTTTGCATGCGCTGCATCGCGAACAGCATGCTTTCCTGATCGTCGCCGGCCAGCGTGACCGGGCACGACAGATCGCCGTCGGCGATCGTCTGCGCGACGCTCGCCGCATAGGCGGGCTCGCCGCCGAGACTGCGCTTCACGTTGCGGATGATCAGCACGAGCGCGAGGGTGCTGAAGCTGCCGATCACGAGGATCGTCAGCAGATAGCGCAGCAGGTCGGCGCGGAACGCCGCGTCGATGTCGTTGACGTAGACACCCGAAATCAGAAACCAGTCCCACGCGGCAAAGCGCTTGACGAAGCTGATCTTCGGCACGCGCTCGTTGTTGCCGGCGAGGCGGCCCATGTAATCGACGAAGCCCTGCCCGTGCGCCTGCGCGACCTTGACCATTTCGACGAACAGCAGCTTGCCGTCGCTGTCCGCGTAGTGCGACACGTCCTTGTTGCGCAGATCGGCGAGCATCGGATGCATGATCACGACCGGCGTGGCAGTCGACACGATCATGTAGCCGCTGCCGGGGTAGCGCATCGCGGAGAGTCGCGCCAGCGCCTGCTGCCGCGCCTGTTCGGGCGTCAGCTCGTGCTGGTCGGCGCGCTGCGCGTAGTCGGCGACGATGCCGTACGCGCTTTCCACGACGTTCTGCACCGCCGACTTGCGCTCGGCCAGCATCGTCGCGCGCGACTGCCATGCGGCCCAGCCGCCGAGGCCGAGCAGGCCGAGCCACGTAATCAGCAGCGCGAGCCAGAGTTTGGTGTTGAGGCTAAGTCGGTTCACGCTGATTCCCCCATCGCGGCGCGTCACACGGTTCTGTTGAATTAACGGCGCCGCGCGCGATTTCCTGAGTCGGGAAACACCCGAAGCGAGCCGTACGAACACGCGACAACCTGGCAGCCACCGGGCGCGCAACATGGCACAAAAACAAAAAGGGTTACAGGCGCGAAACCTGTAACCCTTCGATGATTCTGGTACGGCAGGAGGGGCTCGAACCCCCGACCCTCGGCTTAGAAGGCCGATGCTCTATCCAGCTGAGCTACTGCCGTATGGATCGACATCTGCATGAAACCGGCACTCGCGGCGAGCCGCCCGATTTCCCACAAACTAAAATTCTAACTGAGCTGCAACTAACCGGGCCCGGATTATAACCGATCGCCCGGCGCGCTCAGACCGGCTGCGGATGCAGCATGAACCAGCCGAGGAACAGGATGCCCGCGATCGCGCAGTACGCGCCGAACGACGCGAGACGTCCGCGGCCTTCGAAATAGCGCATCAGGAAACGCACGCTCAGGTACGCTGCGATCGCGGTCAGCACGCCGCCGAGCACCGCGTCGGCAAGCTGGCTCGGCGCGTGAAGCAGCTTCGGCAGTTCGAGTACGCCAGCCGCGAAAATGATCGGCGTGCCGAGCAGGAACGAAAACTCGGCGGCTTTCTCGGTGGTGAGGCCGGCCGCATTGCCGGCGATCATCGTCAGGCCACTGCGCGAGAAGCCCGGAATCAGCGCGCCGATCTGCGCGAGGCCGACGAAGAAGGCCTGGCGGAACGTCAGCTTTTCCGGCGCCTGATGCGCGCGCGCGCGTTGCAGACGATCGCCGAACCACAGCAGCGCGCCATTCACGATCAACGCAATCGCGACGATCCGCAGATCATGAAAAAGCGCCTCGAGGCGCTTTTCCAGCACGAGACCGACGAGGCCCGCCGGAATCGTACCGATGATCAGCGCCCACATCATGTGACCGTCGTCGTTGCGGCGACCGCCGAGCGACGCGAAGAAACCGCGCACCAGCGCGTACCAGCGCGCGCGGAAGTACCACAGCAGCGCGAACGCGGTGCCGAGATGCAGGGCGACGAGGAACGGCAGCAGTTGCGGCGCATGCTTGTCGATATGCATGTCGAACAGGGCTGGCACGAGCAGCGTGTGGCCAAGGCTGCTCACCGGAAACAGTTCGGTAACGCCTTGCAGCACGCTCAGAAAAATGAGAAACGACAGGTTCACGCGGCGGTCCTTGTAAGCAAAGTGTCGGGAACTGCGCGCCGCACAAAAGGGGGAGCCGGCGCGTCAAAGGCGCACCGATTATGCCTGGCTACACACCCAGCGCCAAGCGGTTAGGCCACATTCGGAGAAATATTGACGCGCCGCGTCACAACTCGACACCGTTGTTACGCGAGAGCAAGAAAGCGGGCGGCGGATTCGTCGCGCGCGTGCTGCGAAAGCAGGGAATGAAACCAGCGGATCAGCGCTTGAGAGAGTGGAAGAAGTAATACGTGCTGGCGGTGAATATTCCGAATAAGCCCACCGCCATTGCCATTGCGAGATCCATGATGCCTCCTGAGCCGATTCGCCCGGGAGTCGGATGGACCGGACGCTCCGACGGATTATCAATAGGATTCGCCCTTTTCCGACACCCGCAATTTCCCGGGAAGGGTTTCCCCGTAGCGCAAAGCAGCGCAAAATCGCGGTTTCGCCGCGCGAGACGCAGTCGCAGCGAATGGCGCAAAACGCCGCTTCGATGCAGATGCAACGGCCGACCCACGCGGCCGCTTTGCACGACCCTCAACCTCTATCTGGCTAGCTATTGACCATGCCCCTCTCCCCGGAACAGGACATTCTCGAGATCGCCCAGGACGCCTCGGTGCTCCGTTTTTCGCCGCAAGCCGGCGGCCGTCTGCTGTCGTGGACGATCGACGGCGAAGAGGTGATTCACTGGCCCGAGCACGCCGACTGGAGCGTGCCCGCGCGGATTCGCGGCGGCAATCCGCTGCTGTTTCCATTTCTCGGCCGTCATCGCGTCGACGGCAAGATCGGCTATTGGCGTGACGCGCGGGGCACCGTGCGCGAGCTGCCGATGCACGGCTTCGCGCGCGACCTGCCGTTCGAGCCTCACGCCGACGTGCATGGCGCCGGCCTGCGGATGGTTCTGACCGACAGTGAAGCGACCCGCGGCTCCTATCCGTTCGGCTTCCGCTTCGGGGCCGCCTACGAGCTCATCGATCCGCGCACGCTCGACGTGACGCTGACCACCACCAATACCGGCGACGCGCGCCTGCCCTACTACGCCGGCCATCACTTCTACTTCACGCTGCCGCACACGCAGCGCGCGCAAACGACGCTCGAACTGCCGCGCACCGAGCGGTGCCGTCAGCTCGAGGACGGCTCGATCAGCCCCGCCGAGCCGGGCGAAGCGAGCTACACGCTCGACGAAGACCGGATCTACGATCGCTTCCATTGCCTGACCGGCACGCCCGATCGACCGGTGAGGGTCGAGGCGCCGGGCATCGATCGCGTGATCACGATCGATCTGCAGCGGCCCGGCTCGGTGCCCTGGTACGCGGTGACGACGTGGACTGAAACGCCGCAGTCGGACTTTTACTGCGTGGAGCCGTGGCTCGGGTTGCCCGATGCGATCCACAACGGCCGAGGTTTGCGCTGGCTCGAGCCGGGACAAACCGAAACGGCGGCACTGCGCATTACCGTCGAGAAGACCAGCTGATACGCCGGCGCCGGCGGCGAGCCGCTCGAAGCGGCCGCCCGCCACTTCGCCCCCCTCGCCGGGGGGCGCAACACAAAACCGTTAGAATCGAACGCTTTGTCTGTCTGTGCCGCGTGATCGGGATCAGCGCGCGGCAGTGCTTTGCGAGGTCCAATGCTGGAAACGACAAGAATCAAACGACTCGGCTGCGCGGCATTGCTCGCGCTGCTCGCCGCGTGCGGGTCGGCGCCGGTGGGACCGGGCTACTACCGGGTCGAACGGGGCGACACGCTGTCGAAAATCGCGCGCGGCAACCGGCAATCGGTGCAGAGCATCGCACGCTGGAACAACCTGACCAATCCCGACAGCATCGAGGTCGGCCAGGTGCTGCGCGTCGCGCCGCCAGGCGGCGCGGCGTCGACGAGCGGCGCGATCCGCAGCGGCGGTGGCGGTAGCAGCAGTGGCAGCGCGAGCGCGGCGGCCGCGCCGCGTCCTGCGCCCGCGGACACTGCGCCGGCGACCGCGCCCGCGCCGATCTCGCTGGTATGGCCGGCCGACGGCACGGTGTTCCGCCGTTTCGACGGCGGCAACTCGAAGGGTATCGATATTGCCGCGGCGGCCGGCACGCCCATCGTCGCGGCGGCGCCCGGCACCGTCGTCTATGCGGGCAACGGTCTGCGCGGCTACGGCAATCTGCTGATCCTCAAGCACAACGCCGACTATCTGACCGCTTACGCGCATAACCGCGCGCTGTTGGTGAAGGAAGGCGAATCGGTCAAGCGCGGCCAGAAAATCGCCGAAATGGGCGACACCGATACCGATCGCGTAATGCTGCATTTCGAACTGCGCTACCAGGGCCGTTCGATCGATCCGTCGAAACAACTGCCACCGCGCTAGGCGGCGGGCGCGGGAACCCGCCGTGCTATAAACGCTCAATTCGAAGCGGCGTGGCTGCGCGCCACGCCCTTCCGTTATCTGCAAGGAATCTGAAATGAAAAGCCCATTGGCGCGCGTCGCGACGGCTGCAACGATCAGTCTTGGCCTCCTGACGCTCGGCGGCCTCGGCGGCTGCTCGACCACGACCACGATGACCTATCTGCCGAGCGGCGACACCGGCTTCGCGATCAACTGCAGCGGCAGCGATGCCAGCACGAGCTGGGCCGAGTGCTACAAGCGCGCGGGCGAAACCTGCGGCAACTACGGGTACGACGTGGTTTCGAAAGACGTCGACAACGGCGCGACGTCGGGCGGCACGATCGGTGGGATTTTCGGCGCGAATGTGAAAAACCGTTCGATGGTGATCCGCTGCAAGCAGTAAAAGGCAGCGCGCCGTGCGGCACGCGCGGCCGCCGAGCGGCAGAGCGTCACCGCTTAGCGGCGTCGCCAGCGCCCAGAGCGCGGATCGATGCGCGCGGCGAAGCGCACCAGCAACGCGAGCGCGATTAGCCACACGCCGACAAAAATGATCACCCCGGTCATGAGTCTCGCGCCGAAAAAAATAATCCGCCATCATCGGCCGCACATGTGAATTCGCGGTGAAGATCGCTGCGGCAGGTTAAACATCCGCGTAAATCCATTAAAAAAAAGCCCGGCACGAGGCCGGGCTAACGGGGGTTCGGCGCATATCGGCAAAGGACCGGTTCACCATGCGCCAGAACGAAATCTAACAATCTGCATTTCCAAGCGCAATGTATTAATTTTGCGGCCAATGTTACAAGGCGTACGGATTCCGCAATCCGTGAATCGGAAATGTCGGAATCAGACCGGCTTAATGCGCCGCAGCGGGGATACTCCACACGCCAAATCATTCAAACCAGGAATGTCGGAGTATCGCACCGGCTAATGCTCCTGGGCTATCGGCGGAAAGTCCCGCCAAACCAGCAGAGGAAAGACGTCTGGCCGAATAACACTAACTCATTCGGCAATAACGCCGCTTTGGCTTGCGAATATTAACTTGGTGCGGAAACGCACGTAACGCATCGATTAGTCGCGGCAACTCTTCCGAATAAGCGCCGATACTTCTTCACAACAAATTCGCGAATAGTGAAATCTTTAACATTGACAATTCCGCCGACAATATTGAAACCGCATTCAAACTCGTTTCAGTTTTGAATATTCGGACGATTAATAGCCGGTGCTGATAGGCGGCACGCTTCGTGTGCCGCCGTCGTTGAATCCGCCGGCATCCAGGTTCAGAATCCGATTCAGTCCAAGCTGCGTAAAAGGCCGCCCGGCACGTTGCGCAAGGCCGCCACGCGGCCCGCCGGTCCTTGCCAATCGTTTATAGTGACGGCCCCGTCCGACCCTGTCCACGATGACTTCCAACGACGCCTCCCAAAGCCCCCTTTATGCGAAGCTGCTCGGCGAAACCGCCAAGATCGGCTGGAGCGAACTCGAACGTTTTTTTGCGCGCGGCATACTGCTGCACGTCGCGCGCGACCTCGATCTCGTGAGCGTCGCCGAGGCAATCGCCAACGACGACACCACCCGGGTCGCCCAATGGTTGTCCTCCGGCCTCGTCGTGCGCGTTCAGTCGGAGACGGCCGCCGATTTCGCCGCGCGCGACCCCGAGCTGTGGGCCGTCGTCGTCTCTCCTTGGGTGTGCGTGCAGGAGCGCTCTTGAACGACGCGAGGACGCCCGATGCCGGTATGCCCGATGCCGGTATGCCCCCCGCAGCGCCATCCGAAACCGCCGCACACCCAGCCAGCGCGCCCGCGCTGCCGGTGCGCTGGCATCGCCGGGTGCTCGCGCTCGCGTTGCCGATCGTCCTCGCGAATCTGACGCAACCGATCCTCGGCGCGGTCGACACCGCCGTCGCTGGTCATCTGGACAGTGCCTCTTACCTCGGCGGCGTCGCGCTCGGCGGGCTCTTCTTCAACTTCGTGTTCTGGGGCTTCGGCTTCCTGCGCATGGGCACGACCGGCCTCGTCGCGCAGGCGCACGGCGCGGGCCGCAGCGACGAGTTGCGCAACAACGTCGTGCGCGCACTGCT
Organism: Paraburkholderia sp. UCT31; assembly: GCF_014397655.1. NCBI lineage: Bacteria > Pseudomonadati > Pseudomonadota > Betaproteobacteria > Burkholderiales > Burkholderiaceae > Paraburkholderia > Paraburkholderia sp. UCT31. The sequence goes on along the minus strand of NZ_VZQP01000011.1, from coordinate 157,190 downwards.
GATGGCGGCCGCGATCGGCGCACTGGTGCTGCTCGTGCAGCAACCGCTGATCGACTATGCGCTGCGGGCGATCGGCGGCAGCGACGCCGTGCAGCGGCACGCGCAGGTTTATTGCCACGCGCGCATCTGGGCCGCGCCGCTCGCGCTCGGCAACTACGTGATACTCGGCTGGCTGCTCGGCACGCAGCAGGTGCGGCTCGCATTGCTGTCGCAGGTCTTCATCAACAGCGTGAACATCGCCGCGGTGCTGCTGTACGTGTACGCGTTTCATTGGGGCGTGGCCGGCATCGGCGCGGCTACCGCGACCGCCGACGCGCTCGGCTTCGTGCTCGGGCTCGCCCTGCTATGGCACGGCAGGCCGCGCGGCCTGCCCGCGCTGAATCGCGCCGCCTTGTTCGACGCCGCCGCGCTGAAGCGGCTCGTCGTGCTCAATCGCGACATCTTCGTGCGCACGCTGTGCCTGCTGTCGTCGTTCGGCTGGTTCGCGCATCTCGGCGCGCGGCAAGGCGACGCGACGCTCGCCGCGAACGCATTGCTACTCAATTTCCAGACCTTCATGGCGTACGGGCTCGACGGTTTCGCGCACGCGGCCGAGGCGCTGGTCGGCGCGGCGATCGGTGCGCGCGATCGTCACGCGTTCGCGCAGGCGGTCAAGGTCACCGCGCTGTGGTCGGCGCTCGGCGCGCTCGGCTTCTCGTGCGTGTACTGGGGTGCGGGCGCGTGGATCATCGAGCGGCTGACCGATCAGGCCGCCGTGCGTGCCGCGGCCGAAACCTATCTGCCGTGGGCGGCGCTGTCGCCGGTCATTTCGGTGTGGGGCTTCCTGCTCGACGGCGTGTTCATCGGCGCGACGCGAACGCGCGAGCTGATGATGTCGATGACGGTGTCGCTTGCGGTGTTCGTGGCGGCGTCGTCGGCATTGCTCGCGTGGCACGGCAATCACGGGCTGTGGATCGCGCTGCTGATCTTCATGGCCACGCGTGGCGCAACGCTCGCGCGTTACCTGCCGGGCGTGTCGCGGGGCATTGCGGCTGCCTAGCGCGGTGCGCTGGACACCGTTGGCTATTCGGCGGACGACAGACCGTTACGGCTTGAAACAAGCGCATACATATCGCATAACGAGCGCGTCCTGGAATGCTCTCAGCCCGTGCTCTCCGCGCGAACCGTCGGCACGGGTCAGACGTGCCGGCGTGCCCGCGCCGGTGCTTCGCTTTCCCCGCCCTTTCCCGCTCGTTTTCACTTCAACGAGCGCTCACTGCGCGACGGGCGCGGGCACCATCGCGGGCGGCCGATCGTCGGTGGGCACGCCGTGGTAGTCGGCGGGATCATGTGGTGGGCTGCCGCGATGCGCGGACGGATTGTCCGCACAGCCGGCGACGCCGGCGCACAACAGCAAGGCAAGAGTCAGAACGCGGGTCATTTTGCAATCGTCTCCGGGACAAAGCGATGGCGGACGTCCGCCGGCGCGCCGAGAGTCTAACCGCAAAGCGCGTTCGGCGACGCCATCACACACCTTGTGCGTCGCTCGTTCCAATTGGTGAGATTTCGCCGGACCTGCGCTACCATGGGTTCATGGCTGAACCTACCGGGAGACTGCCATGGACGGTGAATCGATCGCGGGCCTGATCGGGCTCGCAATAGGCCTGATCGTGCTGGTGGCGTTGTCGATTTTCGAATCGCGGGCCTACCGGCGTGAACACGATGGCGAGGGCATGCTGCACCACTGGACGCATCAGCATCTACATATGCCGCATTGGAGGCGTCCAAGGCATTGATGCGGGTGATCTTCGACTCTGACCGAATGGCCTCTGGCCGCGGCACCGGCATGTCACGGTGCCTCAGTCGCGCGGTCCGCTCGATGACGCGTTGACCGGCGTTGCGGCGCCTGCGCGCATCGAGGTCCGCTGGACGTGCGCAACGCCTTTCCGGTTCTTTCGGCATACCTACATCGAACGACGACGCTTCCTGCGTCGCTCTCTCCTTCTGCGCTTTCGTCCAAGGCCTCACTGCATCGAGCTTAACGGGTGATGGGCACATGCCTTGCTGGTTCCGATCCAGCAACAGACGCGCGAACACGCGCGTCGATTGTCGCGGCGCGCGCGCGCCAAACCAGCGTGAAGATGCGGCCAGCGATTTCGCGGCCCCCTCAAAAAGGAGAACGCCATGACCGTCGGAACCATCCTGCTAATCGTGCTCATCCTGCTGCTGATCGGCGCGTTGCCAAGCTGGCCGTACAGCAGCGGCTGGGGCTATCGGCCAACTGGACTCGTCGGCGTCGTGCTGATCATCGTGATCGTTCTGCTGTTGATGGGGCGTATATAGCCCACCGCGAGGCCGGCGCGAGCCCGCTACGGTGAACGTCGTCGCCCGTGCGGTTGGGGCCGCCAAGGGATTGACGCTCCTGCCCGCACCCCCTATACTCCCGGATTCGTCGGAGCGTAGCGCAGCCTGGTAGCGCATCTGATTTGGGATCAGAGGGTCGAAGGTTCGAATCCTTTCGCTCCGACCAGTACCAGTAAGGGTTTGAGGCCATTCGGTCTCAAACCCTTTTTCTTTGGGGTAACGCAGGGGTAACTTCAGCCCTTTCACCGTCATCCGACGGCACTCACCCGAACGCATCTACCAGCACTAAACTCTTCGAACGCTTCGGTTGGGGTCGAAGCGACGCCACTCAACCGAGCGGAACTTCATCGAAAGAGCGGACGCTTGCAGGTGCGTGCGTAGCCCGCTCTCAAGTTTATGGGTCGTCCCATGTTTGGCTTTCGTTGCGATAGCTAGTTGCCTGATCGAGTAGATTTGTCTTAGAATGGTGCTATGTCAGCGACTAGGAGCATCCTCCGGTCTGAAGTCTGGCCTCTACCGGGTCTGCATTTACTTACGTGTGGGCGATTCCTTAGTGTTAAGGAGTCGCCCATTTCGTATGTGCTCCGCGTGCAAGCTCCGCTCTCTTCTCCGCCTCGGTTACCGTCTCACCCACCGCTCTAGCCCGGTCTCGGTGATGGATTCGCCTGATCAGTTTCGTGCTATGTTTCTATAAATTGACACGACTTAATACGCCACCGCAGCGTCTTCCGCTTACGGATCGTGCTTATCATAGTTAAAACGGAATGAACTTTTTAGGCGATTTTAATCAGAGATGACAAAGAAACCATTGCACGTGCTTTTTGACGCAATGTATCACAATAAGCAAAATTTTGAGGATTTTGCAGCGGGCCAAATTAGCCACCGCTTATCAAGCAAGACCGTCACGAATGAATCTGGTAAAACACGGCTCATATGCATTCCTGATAAAGTTCTGAGAAAGTATCACTCGTTTCTGAATTTATTCGTTTTCAATCGGCTTCCAATAAATGAGGAAGTTGTATTCTCCTACAGGAAAGGCACGAATGTCGCCGCCGCAGTGCGAAAGCATTCTGCGGGCAAGCATTTCTATCAGGCGGATATTTCGAATTTCTTTGGAAGCATTACCTCAGACATTGTCCGGCGCAGCATCCTGCGTGGCGAAGAACAGCTTCCCGTTGCGGACATGCATCGATATCTCGACAGAATAGTGGATCTGGTTACGGTCGAAGGTAGGCTGCCGCAGGGTTTTTCGACCTCCCCTGTAATAAGCAATACTGCGATGTTCCCATTTGACAAAGAGCTTGTTACTTACTGTTTGAAAAGGCAGCTTGTCTATACTCGCTACTCCGACGATATTACTATCTCGTCACAAGAGAAAGAACCGCTTCTTGATTTGGATCGCGTGATAGCCGATATTTTATGCGACTGCGCCTACCCGGAAATGAAACTGAACGAGAATAAAACAAAAATAAGTAGCAAGGGGAGAAAGGTAAAGATACTGGGTATGGTGATACTGCCCAATGGACAAGTTTCGCTTGACTCAAAAATCAAAAATCGCATCGAGACCTTGCTTTATCTGTATGTTAATAATCAACCCGGTCTGTCAGATATTACTAAAAGCGATCTCGGTGATAGTTTTGAGAAATTGTCAGGCCTTTTGAACTATGCAAATACGGTCGATGGAAACTACCTAGACAAGCTCCGGCGAAAGTATGGAGTCACCGTCGTCGATGTATTAATCCATCAACCCAAAAAGACGGGCGCGAAGAAGGCAAATTAACGATGGAGATCTTTCTTCAAATCGAAAATGTTCAGCACATTGTCAGTGCCTGTGTCGCAGTCCCGTTTGATGGAAACCAACTCTTTTGCATAGTCGGAAGAAATGGGGTTGGGAAGACGTCGATCGTCAAGGCTTTACGCAATCTTCATGTTTCCGACACGTATAAAATTACCTCAGATGAAGCCATCTTTTCAGAAAAAAGTCGCATCGTATATAGGTATAACCAACAGGACTTCGAGTTCACTTACGACTCAAAGATTCGCGGCCTCAATAGCAAATCAGTGATACCTTCCGCGATTCGAGAAGAGATTGAAGTCGAACTACCAATGCCCTACGGCGAACGATTTAACTACTTCCAAACGATAAGCAATCACGATGCAGAAATACGGCAAAATGTGGTGCTTGAAAATTACGCGAGGCCAGACGAGCTGATCGAGTTCTTATCGGACATCTATGGAAGCCGTAGATTCGAGAACCTCAGGGAGATTGATGTAAATGGACGAACCTATTATTGTCTTGTAAAGGATGACAGCCGGTACATTAGAGAAGACTATTTCAGTTCGGGTGAATATTTTGTCATCAGTCTTTACCGGAAGATCCGGAATAAACGGAAGCTGATTATCATCGATGAGATCGATATATCTTTAGATGCAGCGGCTCAGGTTCATCTCGTTCGAAATCTCAGAAGCTTTTGCCAAAAGTACAAAGTTAATATTGTATTTACAACACATTCGCTTGCGATGATGCGAATGCTGGAGCCGGAGGAGCTACTTTACGTTGAAAATAATGATGGCAACGTGGAACATCGCAACGCATCATACAATTACGTTAGAGGAAGGCTGTTTGGATTTTCGGGTTGGGATCGTTACATCCTCACCGAGGACCTAATGCTCAAGAAATTCCTTGAACATATTATTGCGAAGCGTCTTTCGGATACTTTTTTTACGTTCAAAATTATTCACGTCGGCGCAGCAGCCAACACCGTCGATCTGATGAAGCGTAATGCACACGAGCATTATTTTTCAGAGACGGACAAGGTACTTAGCATCCTTGATGGTGACCAAGTGAACGAAAAATACGTGAAGAACGTGAAAGAAGTCTTGTTTCTTCCGTTCGCCAGCGTTGAAAAAGAGGTTTTCATCGAATATGCTGCCGGCAACCTGAAGCCACTGCCAACGAATTGGAAGAGCAATGTTAGCAAAGCAGATGGAAAAGGATTATTTCTTGCCCTGCACAAGGCAAAACTTTATTCGACCGTCCAACTTTTCGAGCACTTGTGTCTCAAATACACGGTGGAGATCGAAAAATTGATCAACGATATTGATCGTTTTCTAAATCCTAGCGCCTTTGCCGGCCACGCTTCGAACTCGACCAACGAGCCCATGGAAGCGTTGCAGATGCCGGGCAACGTGTTCGACACGATCAGCCGTGCGTCTGAATATCTTGGGTCATTGTTCATAAACTTAAGCATATTTCTCAAAACGCGCGGAAGGCGGCCCTAGCAGTTCTAGGCCAGTAGCCCGCGCTCATCGGGAGGCGACACTAACTGGATGACTTCCAGTCTAGTTTCATGCAGAGAGGACACTTTATATCGGTTGTCCGTTGAACTCGTTGTCGAACCGGGGGCTGACTCCACGAAAACGAAAACGGGGACCCGATCCCCGAAATCGTTGCGAGGCATGAGATGCGACAGGGTCGCTCCGCTGAGAATGTTTGCGGAAGCCTCCTTTGGACTATCTACCTCGTCTGCACCGCCACAGACTCTATGGCGGTCTATATGCGGCAGCGGCAAACGCCCCTCGAATGACGGTCACTGCTGCAACCACTGCCGGGCAACAGCACACGCCGTGAAACGCAGACCCTTCATCCGCGTGTTGTATTGGGTCTGCCCCGGCGAGTATGAGGATGAAATGCTTGCATCGAAACGTCGAAGCTCGGTCGTGTCGTATTGCCGGTTATGTGATCGAGCACGCCGTTTTGCTGGAAGGCGTAGAACACGGTCCCTTGCGCTAGTTCGGGTCATCGATCAATCCGGCAATACCATCCACATCACTGCCCCCAACCATCGGACGAGGCGTGTCGTGAAGTCAACAACGAGCCGCCCTTGTAGCCGAATATTTGCATGCCTGTTGGCATAGCCTCTCCGTAAGGTGGTTGGACACGAGGCGGCGCAGCGCCGCCCCTTACGTCATTCCAGGTCAGTCGGCAGATATGGAATCGGGTTCGGTGCCCCATTCGGCATCCACCGATTCGCTTTCACGCCGGGCGGAATGCTCGGCACGCCTGCTGCCTCGACCTTCCGAATGAGCGCATCTCGATCAAATTTCCAGTCGGGCAGGCTACGATCATCGAATCCATCTCCGCGCAACGGGCGAAAGCGATTGCTGTCAAGCGCGGCCCATACTGCAAAGTTGCTGGTCGGCCAATCGCGCACGTCTTCAGCTTCGACGCTGAAGTGACTCGCAGCATCTTCGTAAGCCGCTGCCCGTCGCGCCCTTTCGCATACGAAGCGAATCGCCTCATCAATCAGATGGTTCTCGCTCTCCGTCACAGTCTTGAGCAGTCGCGCAACCGCTGCATCAATCTGTTCCGCCTCCACCACGGCGGCAATGCGGGCCTGTTCTAGCCGCTGTTTGATGAGCGGCAGCGCGGCTTGCGCGGCTTCGTCTTCTGTTCGGGCAACGGCAAGCGCCGCCTCTTTCTTCCTGATCTCGGCGTCGAGCCGAGTCGTGTCGGCAGGCCTCTCTTCAGCGAATGCAGTGCCGGCCTCTTTGCGCCGCTGCGCCTTCAATGCCGCGATCTCTTCCGCGATTCCCGCCGACTTGCCGATTGCGGCGCGAACACGTTCGAGGTCCGATTGCAGCTTGCGCACTGGCGCTGCCACTTTCATACGGCGTTTGCCGAGTTTCGCGATCTCGGCGTGAGTTTTCTCCGACAAATCCGCTACCGCTTCATTCGCCTTCGTCAGTTCGCTAATGGTTGCCGTCGAGCTAGCCATTGTGATTCTCCTTATGTCGGCCTTTCGGCCATCGGTTAAAGCGGCATTCACCGCAAAAGTACTTCCATTCAATTTGGGAGTTATTTCCTGATTCACTTCTATCGCTTGCCACTCACACGCATTAACGACGCGCGGCATTAACCAGCAGCGGCTTTGAAACGCTCTGTACGGGCTTGCCGCATGTCGGTTGATGGGCGGGTCCCATCTGAGGGGTGCGGGCCGCGCGGGAGGGCGGAGAGCCCCGGTGTCAGAAAATTTCTGGCGGCTTTCTAGGCACCGTTGGTCGATTTGCCGTTTGAGCGGACACTGCCCATAGGGCAATCCGGCAGTAACCGGCCTGACGACCTCAGGTCATGCTCGAAAAAACACCGAAAAATCGAGGCCGGGTGCACTTAATGCACTTATGACGCCGTTTCTATAACTTTTCCTATAGATTTTTCTCCTGTGCGCCTTTTTAAAAATGGGTAATAAGTGCATTAAGTGCACCTTGCCCCTCGAACTAATACACTCCGGGACACCGCGAGACACCGCGTCTATAAATCATCAAAACCGGAATCGGGATTAACCTTCGGGCCAATGCCGAGATGGACCCATCCTTCCTTACGTTTCGCCTTCCCGAAACCCATCGTGACTAGTCGATCCGTAAAAGCGCCGCGAGCGAGCAAAGCGCCAATCGGCCTGTCGAAAAACGCATGAAACGCGTCATGCGCCCTCGTGACGAGATACGACAAACCTCTGCCCGTCGAACACGCCTCATCGATCCAGATAGCCAGGGTGTCGTTCTCTTCGAGGTAATCGGCCTTCGCCTGCCGGACGATCTCCGGCGTGCGAAGCGCGTCTCTCTCCTTCGCCTCTATAGAACGATGAAGCTTCAGCCAGCCTTCGACAAACCAGCGCAGAATCGCGGAGCCCTCTTCGCGCACGAGCCGCGCGTCGAGGCCGTATTCCCGTTCGTGCTCTTCGAACATCCTGTTAAACGGGATCGGCTCCATGCGGCGCTGCCACCCGTCGCTCAGATCGTTCGTCCTCGGCTTGTAGTTGCCGCAGATCAACACCTTGTGTGTCGGCTCGAACTGGAACTGTTCACCATACATCGGGCGTCCGTTAATCGGCGCATTCGATGTCAGTTCCTTAACCCGCGCATCCGCCCATACGTCATTCGTGCCTACTTCGTTCGCCACCGCCAGCCGGACGCCGGGAAGTCGAGCGATACCCCGCTCGATCTCGTTGTTGTTATTGCCTCCCTTCGTGAGCAGCGCGGATTGGATCGTTATCGCGTAATCGCCCATTAGCATCTGCATGACGTTGGCAAGCATCGTTTTCCCGTTCGCGCCGCGCCCGAAAAAGAAGAACAGTTTTTCGAGGTCAACACTTCCTGTCAGGATGTATCCGCCGGCCCGCTGGAAGTACTCAATCATTTCCTGATTGCCTTCGAAGATCGCATCGAGCGTCTTCAGGAATAGCGCCGGACTGCCTGCATCCGCTTCGTAAGCAACCGCCACCTGTCGCGAGATCAGCATGAATGCTTTCGCTTCGAGCAGACCGCCCGTCCGCAAATCGACAACACCGTTCGGCGCACCGAGCAGCATCGCGTCTCCGTCAAACTCGCCCGGATTCGCCACGCTCATTCCCGACTCGCTCGATGCCATGTCAAGCAGCGCCCTGATCCGGCCCGCGCTGCCGTAGACCACGCCGGCCTGCTTGAGCTTCGCCTTTTTCTCCGGGTTGCCGTGGTCTTTCATCAACGCTCTGAACGCTGCGGTATAGCGCACAGTGGCGAGTTTCTTGCCTGCCTTGAACTCTTCGCCCTTTTCACAGATCGCCCATCGAGCGCCACACCACCGATACCATTTTTTCGACGCGTGGCAATAAAGAAACTGATCGCGGTACTTCTTAGCGAAAGCGATGCCGTTCGAAACATCGCCCCCTGTATCCGGCCCGTCGTTCTCATCTTCATCGTCAGCCTTGGAAGTAACTTCCAGATCGGGTGGCGTCCATCCGTTCTCCTTCGCCGCGTGCACTACCGTGCCAAGCGTTACTGCGCCGTCTGCCTTAAACCCGCGCCAAGTGCGCTCCTGATCGGCAGCATCGAACTTGCTCGACCCTTCGGACCAGTCGTCCCACATTTCGCGCCCCGCGTCGCTACCTTCGAAGTAGTGATGCAGCGCCGCGCCGACTTTGATCCATGTGTCGCGCTCGTCGGCAGGAATGAACGCCAGCATTCCCTTGACCCGCTCCACCGCTTCGGGCGAGCCGTCCCATCTGCCGCGAATGGCAAGGCCCCAATCGTCCCCATCGACCAGCGCAGCCGTTTTGGAAGTTACTTCACCCTTCGTGACGTAACGCCACGCGGGCAGATCGGCCAGAAGAAATCTGTTCGATATGTCGCGCCCCTTCGCCCATTCGTACCGCTTGCCGGATGGATGAATCGAGGGAGGCAGAATCGCATACTTGTTACCGCTCTGTAGATCGACCCCTTTGCCGAGTGTCTTCGGCAACTTCACGGCTTCAGGTTCGAGAAAGAAAAGGTGCCTGCCGCCGCCCCCGGTCAGCGTCTCAACGTCTGTCGCTGTCGGACCATGCAGCCGCTCCAACTCCGCGAAAGTCTCATTGCCGCCGTTACGCGGATCAATATCGATCACGGCGAGTCCCGATTTGCCGACATGGCATCCGATATTTGCAGCGGGATACAGCTTCCACCATTCACGTATCGTCTGCGTGTCGCGCGTGGCCTTGTGCTGCCACTGTTCAATGAGGGGGGTTTTCCCCTTGGGATGAACCGGGAACACGGACAGACCCTCCGCCGCAGCTTCGAGGGCGGCATTTAGCATCGTGCTATGCTGGTTCGGTCTGAGTTGTCCCTTGGTCCGCCCTGCGTCCCGCTCGGCGGGCTTTCTTTTTTGCTCCGCGTTGCTCATGCTGTCGCTCCCCTCTTTACGCACAATGCCTTGATGTATCGCGCAACATCCGTGCGCCTGTAGCGAACCCCGCGCTCCCCCACTCGAACGAACGGGATACGCGCCTGGCCCCGCCGTCTCTCCTTCGCCAGTGTCTTCGGATGGATGCCCAGCATTGCCGCGACTTCCGTCTCCATCAGAAAAACTGGATCGGGCAATGCGGCCTTGCGCTGTTGCTCTCTCTCTGCCGCTGCCTTCGCTCGCTTCTCACGCGCATAGATTGCCTGCCGTGAGGTCGAAGGAGTCTGACTGACGAGGCAGTTATTCGAATCGTAAATTCGCATATCAGTGCCTCCCGTCCGCACAGAAAGCCCTTCGGCTTTTTCGCCTGCTTAGATATTCCCGCTTTTTCTCCGCCGCCCGCCGATCCTCATCCCTGAGTACCTTTCTTCTTTGAGATATTTCTAGCTTTACTTTTTTGCGTTGAGCCGGGTTCTTTCGCTCCAACACGCGTTGAATCGAAGCCAGATCGTCGGCGTTGAACCGTTTGCTAGTTCCTGTCATTGCCGCCCCCTTTGCGCGCCTTCGTGCATGCATGCGCGAACTCCGCAAGGTCGATATGGTGATTGGCAATCCCGCGCGACTTCAGCACCGCACTGGTTGTGCTGCATATGCGTTCAACGTCGAACCCTGCGGGGAAAGTCAGCCATGCCCGATGGGCGAAGTCTTCGATCAGGGACGCTTTTTCTTCGTCCGTGATCGTTCGTCCGTTGAGGTCGTTAGAGAGATGCATGTCGGCCCCCGTTACAGATCGGTAACGAGGTTTGAGGCAATGAAAGCCTCGATATCACTGAGGCGATAGCGGACAAGGCGTCCGACTTTTACATAGGGGAGCGGGTAGCGCTTCGTGGCGCGCCAGTTAGCGAGAGTGTTCGGGGATACGCCAAGCGCCACGGCCGTTTTTACATCGTCCAGTAGCTCGCCCATCGTCATGCGCGGAGTCGCGGCTTGTTCGGTCTTCTTCATGGTCCATACCTCTTCAGGGATTCCCGCATCGCGCGGAGTGCGCTGCGGGGTATGGACACACTTTGCCGAGTATCTTGAAACGGAAACAGATGAAAGGGTTTTACCCCTTTTCAGCGTCGCTGGGTCTGCCTCTCGTCTCTGCCCAATCGGGCGTTAGATGCGTATCGAATATTTTTGCCGAGCTTTTTTTGAGGTCGAACTCCCTTTCTAGGATCTCCATGCGCTGAGGCTTTTTCATCCAGGTATCCTTGTCGGTAGGATTAGCGTTACCCCATAGCCGCCGATACATAGCAGGCACTCTGCCGAACGCTCCCCGCAGCGCTTGGAAGCTGCCCCCATCGCTTCCGGCAGGCGTCGCGGATTCAGCATCGCGCGGTGGCAAGTAGGCATGCTTGCTTGCGTCCTGATAAGCCCGATCAAGCCACTCCGGGCGAAGGTTTCGGGATAGCGCCCACTCGATCCACTCGCGCGGCGAGAGTGTCTTTACCGTGCCGATTCGTTCGGCCCGATCAGTCTCCGCCTGGAAGAATTTAAGAGCAGCAAGTATGTTATCGGCGTTGCGCGTCGCCCGGTCGCGCCAGCATCCGGGCATCAGCACGAACGAATCCTCTTGCCACCCGTGCCGGGGGTGCGGGTCACTCGATTCGTGCCCGTCGGGATCAAGTCCCGCAAGGCGGTAAGCCGCTTCGCAGGCGGTCCACATCGGCATCTCAAGGCATGAATCCTCGAATTCGTAAGCGTCGGTCATTTCACACCCCGTTGCTTGAACGGCAGCACGTCTGCCGCATCGCCTACCGCCGCCATCATTGCGGACGTGGCGCGCGTCACGCTCTCTCGAACCGGATCAAGGTTCAGGCGCGCATAGATTGCCGTCGCCGTCACGGTGCGATGGTTGAGGCTCTTACCAATCACGGCGAGACTCGCCCCCGCTGCCGCCTGCCAGCTTCCCAGCGTTCGCCGTAGATCATGAATGCGCAAATCGGGGATGCGCGCCCCTTCCGTGCGCAATTTCATCAACTCGGCTTGCGCCCGCGCCCGCGTCAGACTGCGTGCGATGGACTCGCCGTCTTTTCCCTCGAACATGCCGCCCGCCGCCTCGATACGCGCGATCAGTTGTGTCAGTTCGTCCCGGTCAAAGATACGGAGCCATCCGCTTTTCGGCTCAACCATATGTCCGCGCTTGCCGTCGCCGGGGAAGACGAATTCCGACTTCGACCCTTCGCGCCGCTCAACAAGAATTTGCAACGCTTCAGGCGATAGCGCCACCGTCTGCGGGTCGTCATTCTTCGTCCGTTCGATTCTCCACTCGGCACGCTCAAACGACACGTCTGTCCACTGCATCGCCGCCACGTTGCTACGGCGTGCGCCAGTCAGCAGCGCCACCAAGAAGAAATCACGCATCGTGCCGTTCGGTTCCTGCGAGAGAGAGGCGAAGAAGCGCGGTAGCTCATCGGACTGGATGAACCGGTCCCGCGAGCGCTCCTTGTTGGGTTTGATGCCTGTCGCCGGGTTCGCCTCTGCGTATTCCCACTCAATCGCCTTGCCGAACACGCTTGAAATGAGCGATAGCACGCGGTTAGCTGTCGTGGCGTGGCCTTCCTTCGTAATCCCTTCGTGAATCGCCCGGATATCTCGGCGCTCAACCTTCGATAGTTTTTTGCGACCAATCGGCGCTTCGAGATAGTCTTCGAACCGTTGCACGTCTTCACGCCAAGTCCGCTTATTCGCCTGAGCGTGGCGGCGCTTGTATTCATCGAACATTTGCGCAAAGGTCAGTTCGCCCTTGAGCGCACGCCGTACTTCAGCCGGATTGTCGCCACTCGCTACCGTCGAAAGCACGTCTGTCGCCTTGCGCCGCGCCTGTTCAACGGTCAGATCGGGAAATCGGCCAAGCGTGAAGCGTTCGAGCTTGCCGCCCTTGATCCGCTTCAGCACGCAGAATGATTTGACGCCGGTCGGCGTGACACGCAGTAGCAGGCCATTAACGCTCGCGCGCCCGCCCCCGTCTGCATACTCAGCACGCGTTGCCGGGGTAGGCAATGCGCCAATGCTTTCTTTCGTGAAGTTGATTGTCTGAGCCATGCTCGCCTCTCTGGGGTAACGCTGGGGTAACAGCAGGGTAACTTTTCGAGGGTATTTCCCGGTATTTTCAAGTTACCCTGCAACCGTCATTGTATCAGCAAAGCATTACTGGGTATGGCTTTACATCAATTGCGGTATCAGAGGGTATATTGCAACTTTAGGATTTGGGATCAGAGGGTCGTAGGTTCGAATCCTATCGCTCCGACCACGAAAAGCAGGTCGAAACCCGCGAAGCCTCCGGCTTCGCGGGTTTTTGCTTTTTTGGCTCGCGTTCACGTGGACGCCGACAGCCGACCCGTCAGGCACTCGCCTTGCAAATCATCACCCGCGCATGCGACAGTGCTTGGGGCAGGTACCTCGCCGCGAAGACGCGCAAGCCCGCCGCAACGCCATCCCAAGCCGCTCAAAAAGGAGACTCCCATGGACCTGATCCTCTGGCGTCACGCCGAAGCAGAAGATGTCGCCGCGAGCGATCTCTCCCGCGCGCTCACCACGCGCGGCCGCAAGCAGGCGCAGAACGCCGCGAAATGGCTGCGCGCCCGTTTGCCCGACGACGCGGTCATACTCGCGAGCCCCGCCGTGCGCACCATCCAGACCGCCGAGACGTTGAGCGACCAGTACCGCATCGTGCGCGAACTCGCGCCGAACGCGAGCGCGAACGACGTCCTGGAAGCGGCCGGCTGGCCCGGCGGCATCGCGCAAACCGTGGTGATCGTCGGCCATCAACCGACGCTCGGCCACGTCGCCGCGCAACTGCTCGGCGACAGCCGCGCGAGCTGGCCACTGAAAAAAGCCGGCATCTGGTGGATCGAGAGCCGCGAGCGCAACGGCGAAGATGAGGCGGTGTTGCGCGCCGCCATCAGCCCCGATCTGATCTAAGCGCGCGTGTCGCGCGACACCTCCGACATTACAGGCACCCACGCGAGGGCTTACGGGCAGTCATCCAATCGTCACGGCTTTGCCATGCGAGCGTCACCGCGCGTTACTACATTGGCGAAAAAAGAAAATCCTCACTCTTTTCGACCAGGACAGCCAATGCGAGAACTGCCGACGCCCACCCTGCCCTTCGCCTCGCTTTTCGAACCGCGCCGTCTGCCGCGCGCCGAGGAAACGGTCACCGCGCAGCATCGCCTGCAAGTGTCGTGGGCGCGTACCGACGAAGAGCTGCGTGAAGCGCAGCGTCTACGCTATCGCGTCTTCGCCGACGAAATGGGCGCACGCCTCAGCGGCCCCGCGGGCCTCGACGTCGACGCCTTCGATTCGTACTGCGACCATTTGCTGGTACGCGATCTCGACACGTTGAAAGTAGTCGGCACGTATCGCGCTCTGCCGCCGCATCAGGCCGCGCGCATCGGCCGTCTATATGCGGAAAGCGAGTTCGACGTGTCGCGTCTCACGCATCTGCGCGCGAAGATGGTCGAGGTCGGCCGCTCGTGCGTGCATCCGGACTATCGCAGCGGCTCGGTGATCATGTCGCTATGGGCTGGGCTCGCCGCGTACATGAAGCACAACGGCTACGAGACGATGCTCGGCTGCGCGAGCGTCGCGATGGCCGACGGCGGCCACTATGCGGCGAACCTGTATTGCTCGCTGCGCGACAACGCGCTGACCGCGCCCGAATATCGCGCGTTCCCGCATACGCCGCTGCCGGTCGACGAACTGCAGACGGGTGCCGCCGTCGCGCCGCCCCCGCTCGTGAAGGGCTACTTGCGTCTCGGCGCGAAGATTTGCGGCGCACCGGCGTGGGACCCCGACTTCAATACCGCGGATTTCCTGACGCTGTTCCGTCTGTCCGATATCAACGCGCGCTATGCGCGGCACTTCCTCGGCGATGCGTTGCCGCAATAAGCTGCGCCGAGATACGAAAAAGCCCTGCATTTGCAGGGCTTTTTTTGTTCGTGCACACGCCGCGAATCGACGCGTGCGTCGATTCGCATCGCGTCAATCGTCCGTATAAACGACACGGTACGGAATCCCGACTTTCTCCCACTCCGCCGCCTCCTGGATCAGGCTGTAATCCGTCAACGGATTGTTGGCGACCCACTCGTTCGGCAAACGCACCTCGTAACCGCCGTTCGCCTGAGCAACCGTGATGCCCGGCAGGCCGACGTCCGCGCGTCGACGGCACAGCAACGCCGCGAGCCGCAGACAGAACAGCAGCGGCCATTCGACCTCGCGCGTCTGCGACAGCTTGCCGAGCTTGCCCGCGTGGCCGAGCACGAGCGCGGCGAGGCGCGCCTGGTCGGTACGCGAAAAGCCCGGCATGTCGGCATTGCTCGCGATATAAGCCGAGTGTTTGTGATACGCGCTATGCGAGATCGACAGCCCGATTTCGTGTAGCGACGCCGCCCAGCCGATGAACATGCGGTTTTCCGCGCGGCGTTCCTCGTCCGGTTCGACGAACTGGTCGTAGAAGCTCGTCGACAGATCGCCGATGCGCCCCGCCTGTGGTCGATCGACGCCATAGCGGCGCATGAAGCCCTCGACCGTCACCGTACGCATGTCCTCGTGCTGCGAACGGCCGAGCAGGTCGTACATGACGCCGAGGCGCAGCGCGCCGTCGGTGGTGTCGACATAGTCGACGCCCAGTTCGTCGAACACCGCGATCATGATCGACAGCCCGCCCGCGAGCACCGGCACGCGGTCGCTCTTCAGCGCAATCAGTTTCAGCCGGTTGACGTTTTCGGCCTTGATCAGCGCGCGCTTGAGCCGCTCGAGGCCGCCGCGCGAAATGCCGTGGGTGACGCCCGCATCGTTGAAATTGTTCGCCTCGACCAGTTCGGCGAGCGCGCGCGCGGTGCCCGACGAGCCGATCGCCTGCTCCCAGCCGGTCTTCTTGTATTCGGCGGAAATGATCTGGATTTCGCGGCGCGCGGCGAGCTCGGCCTGGCGCATCGTGTACTCGTCGACGTTGCCGGCCGGGAAAAACGCGCGGCTATGGCTCACGCAGCCGATATACAAACTCTCCATCATCATCGGCGTGTAGTGCGAGCCGATGATGAATTCCGTCGAGCCACCGCCAATATCGACGACGAGCCGCTTGCCCGCGCTCGCCGGCACCGAGTGCGCGGCGCCCGCATAAATCAGGCGCGCTTCCTCGCGCCCGGCGATCACCTCGATCGGAAAACCGAGCGCGGCCTGCGCTTCGCCG
The DNA here is from genome assembly GCF_014397655.1 of Paraburkholderia sp. UCT31. Lineage (NCBI taxonomy): Bacteria > Pseudomonadati > Pseudomonadota > Betaproteobacteria > Burkholderiales > Burkholderiaceae > Paraburkholderia > Paraburkholderia sp. UCT31. Next base: position 140,913 of record NZ_VZQP01000011.1, on the reverse strand, counting down.
AGAAATTCGCGCGCATTCTTCGCGATGCGCAGCGTATTGGTCGCGACCGCGCGCACGTGGTCCGGATGAAAATCGCGCAACCGCTCGCCGAAGCGCTTCAGCGCATCCCAGCCACGCACCTGCGATGCGCGATCGAGCATCTTGTCGCTCGATAGCCCGGCCGCGAGCCGCACCGGCTCGCGCAAGGCGTCGACCTGATAGATCTGGCTGCCCGCGTCGGTTTCCTCGACCCGGCCCACGATGAGCCGGAAGCTGTTCGAACCGAGATCGACGGCGGCGAGGAGATGAGGAAGATTGACCATCGGGTAAGCGTACTCCATGCGCGCGAGCGCCGCGGCTGCGGCCGAGGGCGTGACGGCGGACTCCGGCAGCGCCACGCGCCTGCCCGGCGCCTTCGGCGCATGGTGCGCGTCGCGGCCAGCCGCACTGTTCAAAGACGCCATTCTAAGCGTAGCAGCCTTCACGGTGTCACCTCGCGGCGCAGGGAGTTCGGTATCGTCGCATAGGTAGCGCGTCATATTGACGACAGACGACGATTACGGCATAAAATGTTAAAAACATCGCCGATGTCATCAGGACGTCATCAAACCGTGAGAATTTCCGAGCGTCTTTCCGTCTCCATTTCAGATATTCCAATCCCGCCGCCGATGTCCGTCCGCTATCCCCTATTGAATCGCGAGCTGGGCATTCTGGGTTTCAACGAGCGTGTGTTGGCGCAAGCCGCCGATCCCGCCGTCCCCTTGCTCGAACGTCTCCGCTTTATCTGCATCACCAGTAGCAACCTCGACGAATTCTTCGAAGTCCGCATGGCCGGGCTTCAGGAACAGATGGGCGACAACCCCGGCGCATTGTCGCCCGACGGCATGTCGCTGCTTCACATGTACGACCTCGTGGTCGAACGTGCGCAGAAGCTCGTGCATCGCCAGTACACGATGCTGCACGACACGGTGCTCACCGCGCTCGAACAGGAAGGCATCTATTTCCACGGCAACGAAGCCTGGAGCGACGCGCAGACCGAATGGGCGCGCAACTACTTCTTCAACGAACTACTGCCGGTGCTCACGCCGATCGGTCTCGACCCCGCGCATCCGTTTCCGCGCGTGCTGAACAAGAGCCTGAACTTCGTCGTCGAGCTCGAGGGCAAGGACGCGTTCGGCCGTCAGGCGATGATGGGCATCGTGCAGGCGCCGCGCGCGCTGCCGCGACTCGTGCGTATGCCGCAGGAGCTGTCGGGTTATCCGCATGGCTTCGTGCTGCTGAGCTCGCTGCTCCAACACTTTGTCGGCGAGCTGTTTCCGAATCTCTTCGTGCGCAGCTGCAATCAGTTTCGCATCACGCGCAACAGCGAGCTGTTCGTCGACGAAGACGAAATCACCAATCTGCGCGTCGCGTTGCAGGGCGAACTGCCGGCGCGGCATCTGGGCAATGCGGTGCGGCTCGAAGTGTCGGCGGAAACGCCCTCGCATGTGGTGCGGCGCCTGCTCGACGAAAGCGGTCTGTCGAACAAGGACTGCTACTACGTGAACGGCCCCGTCAATCTGGTGCGGCTGATGCAGCTGCCCGAGATGGTCGACCGGCCCGATCTGAAGTTCGTGCCGCACATTCCGTCGACGCCGAGGCAGATCGCCAACAGCGCGAGCATGTTCGACGTGATCGATCAGGGCGACGTGCTGCTGCATCATCCGTACGAGAGCTTCCAGCCGGTGCTCGAGCTGCTGTTGCAGGCGGCCAAGGACCCGAACGTGGTCGCGATCAAGCAGACCATCTATCGGACCGGCACCGACTCGCCGCTGATGGATGCGCTGATGCAGGCCGCGCGCAACGGCAAGGAAGTCACGGTGGTCGTCGAGCTGCTCGCGCGCTTCGACGAGGAAACCAACATCAACTGGGCCTCGCAGCTCGAAGCGGTCGGCGCGCACGTGGTCTACGGCGTAGTCGGCCACAAGTGCCACGCGAAAATGATGCTGATCGTGCGACGCGTGTCGGCGGGTGGCAAGTCGAGCCTGAAGCGCTACGTGCACCTCGGCACGGGCAACTATCACCCGCGCACCGCGCGCCTCTATACCGATTTCGGTCTGATGACCGCCGATCAGAAGATCTGCGAGGACGTGCACCATGTGTTCCAGCAGCTCACCGGCATCGGCGGCGAGCTGAAGCTGCACGAGCTGTGGCAGTCGCCGTTCACGCTGCATCCGAAGCTCGTCGACGCGATCCGCAAGGAAGCCGAGCATGCGCGCGCGGGCAAGAAGGCGCGCATCGTCGCGAAGATGAACGCGCTGCTCGAGCCGACGGTGATCGCCGAGCTGTACGAAGCATCGCAGGCCGGCGTGAAGATCGATCTGATCGTGCGCGGCGTGTGCTCGCTGCAGCCGGGCGTGCAAGGGCTCTCCGAGAACATCACGGTGCGCTCGATCGTCGGGCGCTTTCTCGAACACCATCGCATCTACTACTTCTACGACGGCGGCAAGGAACAGGTCTATCTGTCGAGCGCCGACTGGATGGATCGCAATCTGTTCCGGCGCGTCGAAGTCGCATTCCCGGTCAACAACCGGCGACTGAAGCGGCGCGTGATCGCGGAAGGGCTGTCGGCGTTTCTCGGCGACAACCAGTCGGCCTGGTTGATGCAGAGCGACGGTCACTATCGCCGGCGCCGGCCGGGCAAGGCGTCGCGCAATGCTCAGATGAGTCTGCTCGGCAAGTTCTGTTCGTAGTCGTCCGCGTTTCGGGTGACTGCCGCGCTCAAACCTGTGCGGTTTGACAGCGCGCCGTCCGATACACCGGAAAGCGCACCGTGAACGTGCTGCCGCGCCCTTCTTCGCTCTTCACGTCGAGTTGCGCATCGTGCCGTTGCAGTACGTGCTTGACGATAGCGAGACCGAGCCCGGTGCCGCCCGTGTCGCGCGAACGGCTGCGATCGACGCGATAGAAGCGCTCGGTGAGCCGCGGGATATCGGCGGCCGGAATGCCGAGGCCGCTATCGGCGACCGAGAACACCGCATGGCCACCCTGCGCACGCCAGTTAACCTTGATCGAGCCGCCGTCCGGCGTGTAGCGGATCGCGTTCGTCACCAGATTGCCGAATGCGCTGAAAATCTCGGTTTCGACGCCGGTGACGGTCAGCGCTTCGTCGGCATCGAAGACGATCTTGTGATGATCGCTGGAGAGGCTCTGCGCGTCGTCATGCAGATGCCGCAACACCGCGCGCATGTCGATCATCTGATCGCTCGGTGGCTTGTTATCGCCTTCGAGCGTCGCGAGCACGAGCAGATCGCTGACGATATGACGCATGCGCGACGCCTGCTGCTCCATCAGCTCGAGATAACGCGCGCGCTCGGCTTCGCCCAACGGCAGCTCGCGCATCGTCTCGAGAAAGCCGGACAACACGGTGAGCGGCGTTTTCAATTCGTGCGACACGTTGGCGACGAAGTCACGCCGCATCGCGTCGGTGCGCTCGAGCTCGGTGATGTCCTGCGACAGCACGAGCTTGCGATTGTCGCCGTAAGGAAACACCTGCACCGACAGCACGTTCTGGCGCTTGTCGCCCATGCCGCGCATGATCAGCATTTCCTCGTACCGATGCGAATTCAGATAGCGCACGAAATCCGGATGACGCACCAGATGCGTGATGTGCTGACGCAGATCGCGCTTCGCATCGAGCCCAAAGTGGCTTTCGGAAATCGCGTTGCACCACTCGATCTGATCATGATCGTCGAGCATCGCGACACCGTTAGGCGACGCCTGGATCGCCTGGATGAAACGCGAATGCTGCTGCTCGACCTGGCGCACCTGGGCATGCCAGCGCTTCGCGAGCTTGTGCAGACGGTAATAGATTTCGCCCCAGATGCCGGGGGCGCTCGGCACTTCGCCGTACACCGGCGCGTCGAGCAGACGCCACAGACGCTGCTTGTGGAAGGTACTGAAGACGCTCTGTGCGAGCAGCAGGACGATGGCGAGAGCGAGCCCTGCCTTGACGTTCAGCAGTGCGCCGACCACCGCGCACAGAACAGCAAGCAGCACGACCGACACGATGGAGCGCGCCCAGATGATGTTCATGGTCTAGCGATCGAAGAGAAAATACAGCGCAGGAGGGAGGTACGGCGACACAGCGCCGTGCAATGCAGCGCGCCGACGACGGCTATCAGGCGCTCTTCGCCAGCCGGTAACCGCTGCCGCGTACCGTTTCAATCATAGCATCGCACCCGGCCGGCTTGAGTGCCGCGCGCAGACGCTTGATATGCACGTCGACGGTCCGCTCTTCGACGAACACGTGATCGCCCCACACCTGATCGAGCAGTTGCGTGCGGCTATGCACGCGCTCCGGGTGAGTCATGAAGAAGTGCAGCAGACGGAATTCGGTCGGGCCGAGATCGAGCTTGATCTCGCTGCCTTCCGCATGCGCGGCGACGCGGTGCGTGGCCGGATCGAGCTTCAGGCCGTTGATTGCGACCACGTCTTCGGTCAGCTGCGGCGCGCGGCGGCGCAGCACCGCCTTGATGCGCGCCATCAGTTCCTTCGGCGAGAACGGCTTCGTCACGTAGTCGTCGGCGCCGATCTCGAGGCCGAGCACCTTGTCCTGCTCGTCGCCTCGCGCGGTCAGCATGATGATCGGGATATGCTTCGTACGCTCGTTGTTGCGCAGATCGCGCGCGAACGAAATACCCGATTTACCCGGCAACATCCAGTCGAGCAGCACGAGATCGGGCAGTACGTCGCTGATCAGGTTGTGCGCCTGCTCCGCGTTGTACGCGCGAATCGGGCAGTGCCCGGCGTGTTGAAGATTGACCGAAATCAGTTCGGAAATGGCGGGCTCATCTTCAATGACGAGAATGCTGCTGGGCATCGGCACCTCTGTTCCTTATCTCTGGATTAGCTGAGCGCTTCGCGTTCGAGCGTGTCGCGCGACTGGTGCCGCACGTCGGTACCCTTGACGATGTAGATGATGAATTCCGCGATGTTCTTCGCGTGGTCGCCGATCCGCTCGATTGCCTTCGCGATGAACAGGAAGTCGAGGCCCACCGAGATCGAACGCGGATCTTCCGTCATATACGAAATCAGCTTGCGCACGAACGCGCGGAATTCCTCGTCGATCGCCTTGTCGTCGCGCACGATCTGCGCGGCGGCGACCGTGTCCAGACGCGCGAACGCGTCCAGCGCACGGCGCAGGATCGACACGGCCATTTCGCCCGACAGCTTGATCTCGGCGATGTTGATGGTGCGCGATGCGCCGTCTTCCATCAGACGCTTGGTGCGCTTCGCGATCTTTTCGGCTTCGTCGCCGGCGCGCTCGAGGTTCGTGATGGTCTTCGAGATCGCGATCAGCAAGCGCAGATCGCGCGCGGCCGGCTGACGGCGCGCGATGATGTTGCTGCACTCTTCGTCGATCTCGACTTCCATCTTGTTCAGACGGTCTTCGGCGACGATCACCTGCTCGGCGATGTCGAGGTCGAATTCGTTGAGCGCCTGCATCGCGTTGACGATCTGCGATTCGACGAGACCGCCCATTTCGAGCACCTTCGACGAAACGAGGTTCAGGTCGGCGTCGAACTGGCTGGACAGATGTTTATCGGACATGTCGTACTCCGTTGTATTGCCCGGCGGATTAGCCGAAGCGGCCGGTGATGTAGTCCTCGGTTTCCTTGCGGACCGGCTTGATGAAGATCTTTTCGGTGTCGCCGAATTCGATCAGTTCGCCGAGGTACATATAGGCAGTGTAGTCCGAACAGCGGGCCGCCTGCTGCATGTTGTGCGTGACGATCACCACCGTGTAGTCGCTCTTGAGTTCAGCGATCAGCTCTTCGATACGGCCCGTCGAAATCGGGTCGAGCGCCGAGCAGGGCTCGTCGAGCAGCAGCACTTCGGGGCGAATTGCAATACCGCGCGCGATGCACAGACGCTGCTGCTGGCCGCCCGACAAACCGTAGCCGCTCTGGCCGAGCTTGTCCTTCACTTCGTTCCACAGCGCCGCCTTGGTCAGCGCCCATTCGACGCGGTCGTCCATTTCCGAGCGCGACAGCTTCTCGAACATCTTCACGCCGAACGCGATGTTGTCGTAGATCGACATCGGGAACGGCGTCGGCTTCTGGAACACCATGCCGATGCGCGCGCGCAGCAGCGAAATGTCCTGGCGCACGGTCAGCAGGTTTTCGCCGTCCATCACGATTTCGCCTTCCGCGCGCTGCTCCGGGTAGAGCGCGTACATCTTGTTGAAGGTACGCAGCAGCGTGGACTTGCCGCAGCCCGACGGGCCGATGAACGCGGTCACCTTGCCTTCGGGAATCTGCAGATTGATGTTCTTCAGCGCGTGATACTTGCCGTAGAAGAAGTTGAGGTCCTTGACCTCGATCTTCGGATGCGACGGCGTTTGTGCGTGAGTGCTGCTTTCGGGGTCGGAGCCCGCGGGCGCGGCGTGCCCGATCGGATTGAGTTGGGTTTCTGCCATGTTCATCGGATTCACTCCGCCCTTACTTGTTCGAGAAGATCGCGCGCGCGAGGATGTTCAGTCCCAGCACCGCGAGCGTGATCAGGAAGACGCCGGCCCACGCGAGAGATTGCCACTGCGCGAACGGGCTCATCGCAAACTTGTAGATCGTGACCGGCAGGTTCGCGACCGGCTGGCCCATATCGACCGAGAAGAACTGGTTCGACAACGCGGTGAAGAGGAGCGGCGCGGTTTCGCCGGCAATCCGCGCGACCCCGAGCAGCACACCGGTGACGACGCCCGCGATCGACGCCTTCAGCGTGATCGACAGCACCATCTTCCACTTCGGCGTGCCGAGCGCGAACGCGGCTTCACGCATCGCGCTCGGCACGAGTTTCAGCATGTTTTCGGTCGTGCGGATCACGATCGGAATCTGCAGCAACGCGAGCGCGAACGCGCCGGCCCAGCCGCTGAAGTGGCCCATCTTCGCGACGACGAGCGCGTAGACGAACAGACCGATCACGATCGACGGCGCCGACAACAGGATGTCGTTGATGAAGCGCGTGAGGTTCGCGAGCCAGCCCTTCTGGCCGTATTCGGCGAGATAGACGCCCGCCATGATGCCGATCGGCGTGCCGACGAGCGTTGCGAGCCCTACCAGCATCACGCTGCCGACGATCGCGTTGGCGAGACCGCCGCCGTCGGTGTTCGGCGGCGGCGTCGACTGCGTGAACAGCTCGACCGACAGACCGCCGATACCGAGACGCAGCGTCGTATAGAGAATCCACACGAGCCACAGGAGACCGAACGCCATCGCCGCGAGCGACATCGTCAGCGCGAGCGCGTTCGTCATGCGACGGCGTCCTTGCAGGCGCACGCGCATCGTTTCGAGCGTCGCGGGGTCCTTCAGACCCGGTATGTTCAGGGACGGCCCGCTCATTTCGCGCCCTCCCCTTTCTCAAGACGCAGCAGCATGATTTTCGAAATCGCCAGCACGATGAATGTAATCACGAACAGGATCAGGCCGAGTTCCATTAGCGCCGACGTATGCAGGCCCGGCTCCGCTTCCGCGAACTCATTGGCGAGCGCCGAGGTGATGCTGTTGCCCGGCGAAAACAGCGAAATATTGTCGAGCAGGTTGGTGTTGCCGATTACGAACGTGACCGCCATCGTCTCACCCAGCGCGCGGCCGAGACCGAGCATGACGCCGCCGATCACACCGCTCTTCGTGAACGGCAGCACGATCTTCCACATCACTTCCCACGTCGTGCAGCCGATACCGTACGCCGATTCCTTCAGCAGCACCGGCGTGACTTCGAACACGTCGCGCATCACCGCTGCGATGTACGGGATGATCATGATCGCAAGGATCACGCCCGCGCACAGAATGCCGATGCCGATCGGCGGACCGGCGAACAGCGCGCCGACGATCGGAATGCCGCCGAGCACCGCGCCTAGCGGCTTCTGGAACCACACCGCGAAGATCGGCGCGAACACGAGCAGACCCCACATGCCGTACACGATCGACGGAATCGCGGCGAGCAGCTCGATCGCGATGCCGAGCGGCCGGCGCAGCCACGCGGGCGACAGTTCGGTCAGAAACAGCGCGATACCGAAGCTGACGGGCACCGCGATGAGCAGAGCGATGATCGACGTCGCGAGAGTGCCGTAGATCGGCACGAGCGCGCCAAATTGCTTGCTGGGTGGATCCCACACCGCCGTCCACAGGAACGCGAGACCGAACTCGCGAATCGACGGCATCGAGGCGACGATCAGCGACACGATGATGCCGCCGAGCAGCAGCAGCGTGACGATGGCGGAAAGGCGTGCGAGGCCGCCGAAGATCACATCGCCCGAGCGGCCAGGCGCTTTCTGCTGCGACGCGCTGCCAGGCGGAGTGGCCCGGCTCGTGCCGGACCCTAAATGAATATCGGACATGAGAGCCTGAGGGACCTGTTTCCAGTTGCCGGACGACACATGTCGGGCGGTCGGTGATGCATGCGGCGCATGCCGCGTGAAAGTCACAGGCCGTCCTCGCACGAGGACGGCCGGGGTGCTACAGGGCGCGGCCCAGATCGACCGCGCCAGCTTACGCCTGTTACTCGTCGAGCGTCTTGCCTGCCGAATCCTTGATCTTCTGCTTCCACTGCGTGCGGATTTCCGAGACGACCGACTGCGGCAGCGAGATGTAGTCCAGATCGTTCGCAGCCTGGCCGCCGTTCTTGAACGCCCAGTCGAAGAACTTCAGCGTTTCCGCGCCTTGCGGTGCCTTGTCCTGCGTCGTGTGCAGCAGCACGAACGTCGCGCCGACGATCGGCCATGCGTTCTTGCCCGGCTCGTTCGTCAGAATCTGATAGAACGACTTCGACCAGTCGGCGCCAGCCGCCGCTGCCTTGAACGTGTCGGTCTCCGGCTGAACCACCGCGCCGGATTCGTTCTTCATCGCGACGTAGTTCATGTGGTTCTGCTTGGCGTACGCCCATTCGACGTAACCGATCGCGCCCGGCAGACGCTGCACGAAAGCCGCGACGCCGTCGTTGCCCTTGCCGCCCGTGCCGGTCGGCCAGTTGACCGTCGCACCCTCACCGACCTTCGTCTTCCATTCCGGGTTGACCTTCGACAGGTAGTTCGTCCAGATGAAGCTGGTGCCCGAACCGTCGGCGCGGCGCACCACGGCGATGTCCAGATCCGGCAGCTTGACCTTCGGGTTCAGCGCGACGATTGCCGGGTCGTTCCACTTCTTGATCTTGCCCAGGTAGATGTCACCGAGCACTTCACCCGACAGCACCAGCTCGCCCGGCTTGACGCCCGGCACGTTGACTGCCGGCACCACGCCGCCGACCACCGTCGGGAACTGGAAGAGGCCTGCCTTCGCGAGTTCGTCGTCCTTCAGCGGAGCGTCCGACCCTGCGAAATCGACGGTCTTCGCCTCGATCTGCTTGATGCCGCCCGACGAACCGATGCCTTGGTAGTTAACCTTGCCGCCGCCGGTCTTCTGATAAGCGTCGGCCCACTTCGAGTAAATCGGTGCCGCGAACGTGCTGCCCGCGCCGGTGATGTCTGCGGCTTGCGCTGCGATTGCGAAGAGCGCGCCAGCGACGCCAGCGAACACGGTTTGCATCAATTTCATGAGACCTCCAAGGGGGTGTGAGCGTGTGGTGTGAGCGTGAAACTCGAACACCGCGAAGCTTAGGGTCTCTTTATGACAAAAACGTGACTGATAATGAATCAGATGTGACAGTAATATTACCCCGTGAAAGGTGCCGAAGCCGCCGAATTGCCGCTGTGCCGATGCCCGTTGCATCGCATTTTTCATGGTAGACAAAAAAAGATGGGGCGCGAACGTTTGCGCTGCGCGGGGAGGTCGTTTTTGTGCGGGATGTGCCGTCCTTTTGGCGGCTGCGGAGTGGGATTCGATGGGGTGAGGAATGAGCCTTCGTTGGGTGTGAAAGCCCGGCCACCCAGTTTATGGAGCCCGCTGAATCTTCTGCTTGCGACGCTCAGGCAGGCGGCAAGCGGTCGCCACCGCCCGCCTTCGACTCGGGAATCGATCAGGCCGTCGCTACCCGCACGGCTTCGGCAATCGCTTCAGAATGCTCGAGCGCGTCCGCAACGTTCTGCGCCTCCACCATCACGCGCAGTACCGGCTCGGTGCCCGACGCGCGAATTAGCACGCGGCCGCGGCCGTCGAGCGCGCCTTCGGCCACCTTGATCGCACTGCGGATCGTCTCGCTGCCCTTCCAGTCCGAGCCGGGCTTCATGCGTACGTTGATCAGCTTCTGCGGAAACAGGGTGACACCGTCGAGCAGATCCGCGAGCGATTTGCCGCTGCGCTGCATCGCCGCCAGCACGAGCAGAGCGGACACGATGCCGTCGCCGGTCGAATGGCGATCGAGTGACAGAATGTGGCCCGAACCTTCGGCGCCGAGCTGCCAGCCGTGCTCGCGAAGCTGTTCGAGCACATAGCGGTCGCCGACCGCGGCGCGCACGAACTTGACGCCGGCATTCTGCAGCGCGACCTCCACGGCCATGTTGGTCATCAGCGTGCCGACCGCTCCTTCCACGTGGCCGGCGGTCGCCATACGGTCCTTGACCAGCACGTACAACAGCTCATCGCCGTTGAAAAGGCGGCCGGACTCGTCGACGACCTGCAGACGGTCGGCGTCGCCATCGAGCGCGATACCGAGGTCCGCGTGGTTCGCGCGCACCGCGCGAACCAGCGCATCCGGCGCGGTCGCGCCGACGCCGTCGTTGATATTGAAGCCGTTCGGCGAGACGCCGATCGGGATCACTTCCGCGCCGAGCTCATGGAACACGTGCGGCGCGACGTCGTACGCGGCGCCATGCGCGCAATCGACGACGAGCTTCATGCCGCGCAGGTCGTACGCGGCCGGGAATGTGCTCTTGCAGAACTCGATGTAGCGGCCACCTGCGTCATCGAGACGGCGCGCTTTGCCCAGTTGCTCGGAGGCCGCGCACGCGAGCGGCAGTTCGAGCTGCTCCTCGATCTGCGCCTCGACGTCGTCCGGCAGCTTGTTGCCGTCGGCCGAGAAGAACTTGATGCCGTTGTCGTAGTACGGGTTGTGCGATGCGCTGATCACGACACCCGCGCCAAGCCGCAGTGCGCGCGTCAGATAGGCGATGCCGGGTGTCGGCATCGGGCCGGCCAGCATCACGTCGACGCCGGCGGCCGAGAAGCCCGATTCGAGCGCGGCTTCGAGCATGTAGCCCGACACCCGCGTGTCCTTGCCGATCAGCACGGTCGGACGGGTGCCTGTTTTCGCCCATTGATCGGCGCCCGCGAGCACCTTGCCGGCCGCATAGCCGAGCCGCAACACGAATTCCGGCGTGATCGGGCCTTCGCCGACCTTGCCTCGAATGCCGTCCGTTCCGAAGTAACGACGTGCCATGTTTGTTCTCCCTGTCCGTGGCTGCGGGTTCAACCGTGCGCGCGGCTCTGCTTGTCCGCGTCGCGCAGGGTTGCCCATACTTTCAATGCATCGACTGTTTGCGCGACGTCGTGTACGCGCAGAATCGCGGCGCCCCGTTCGGCCGCGCACACCGCCGCGGCGATGCTGCCGGCCACGCGCTCCGGCGCCGGCCGCCCCGTCACCGCGCCAACCATCGACTTGCGCGACATGCCCGCAAGAATCGGATACGGCGAAGCGGCGCGCGGAGCCGTGTCGCGCAGATGCGCGAGCAGCGCGTAGTTATGCTCGACGACGACCTTGCCGAAGCCGAAACCCGGATCGACGCTGATACGCTCGCGCGCAATCCCCGCCTGCTGCAACGTCGCGACACGCTCCTCGAGGAAGTGGCGCACTTCGCCGACGACGTCGTCATAGTGCGGCTCGCCCAGCTGCATGGTCTGCGGCTCACCTAGCATATGCATGACACAAAGGCCGCAGTCGCTGTCGCGCACCGCGTCGATCGCGCCGGGCATGCGGAAGCCCCAGATGTCGTTGATCAGGTCGGCGCCCGCGTTCAACGCATGACGCATCACTTCCGGCTTGTACGTATCAACCGACAATGGCACGTTCGCGCCACGCAGTTGCTCGACGAGCGGCAACACGCGCTCCAGCTCTTCGTCGAGCGGCACCGGCGGCGCGCCAGGACGCGTCGATTCCCCGCCGATATCGATGATGTCCGCGCCCTCGAGCATCATGCGCTCGGCCTGGCGCAGCGCATCGCCGCGCGTCGCGAACTTGCCGCCATCGGAAAAGGAATCGGGAGTGACGTTCAGGATGCCCATGACCAACGGGCGTTCGAACGTCAGCTTGAAGCGGCCACACTGCAGCGGCTCTGGAAGGGGTGCGGAAGAGGAATCGACTTTCGACACGTAGCAATGCTTCACTTGGAACGGATAAATGCAAAACGGGCCGGTGTGTAGCACACCGGCCCGCACTTTCTACTGGCTGCCGATCAGGCCGGCGCGGTTGCGCTGCCCGGCTTGACTTCGGTGCCCGGGCTGCCGCCCGACGAGGCGTCGCTTGCCGACGGCGGCGAGCTCTTCGGCGAACGCGGCGGACGGCCTGCCATGATGTCGTTGATCTGATCGGCGTCGATCGTCTCCCACTCCATCAGTGCGGCGGTCATCGCCTCGACCTTGTCGCGGTTCTCTTCGAGCAGGCGCCGTGCGAGATTGTACTGCTCGTCCAGCACATGACGGATTTCCGCGTCGACCTTCTGCTGCGTCGCTTCCGAAATGGTCCGCGTGAAGCCTCGGCCGAACGGCGAAGCGTCGTTCTCGTCGTCGACATAGACCATCGGTCCGAGCGCATCCGTCATGCCGAAGCGGGCAACCATTGCGCGAGCCGTCTGCGTCGCCTTGTTGAAGTCGTCCGACGCACCGGTGCTGATCAGGTTCAGGAACAGCTCTTCCGCGACGCGGCCACCGAACAGGATGGCAAGACGGTCGAGCAGATATTCCTTCGAGTACGTTTCGTTGTCATGCTCCGGCAACTGCCATGTGACGCCCAGCGCACGGCCGCGCGGAATGATCGTGACCTTGTGCACCGGATCGGCCTTCGGCAACAGCTTCGCGATCACCGCATGACCCGATTCGTGATACGCGGTAGCACGCTTCGATTCTTCGCGGATCACAGCCGACTTGCGCTCCGGACCCATGAAGATCTTGTCCTTCGCGTCCTCGAAGTCCGTCATTTCGACGATGCGCTTGCCGCGGCGCGCCGCGAACAGTGCTGCTTCGTTGACGAGGTTTGCGAGATCTGCGCCCGAGAAACCCGGCGTGCCGCGCGCGATCACTGCCGCATCGACGTCGTTCGAGATCGGCACCTTGCGCAGGTGCACCTTCATGATGTGCTCGCGGCCGCGAATATCGGGCAGACCCACGTACACCTGACGGTCGAAACGGCCCGGACGCAACAGCGCCTTGTCGAGCACATCCGAACGGTTCGTCGCGGCGATCACGATGACGCCCGAGTTCGCCTCGAAACCGTCCATTTCGACGAGCATCTGGTTCAGCGTCTGTTCGCGCTCGTCGTTACCGCCGCCCATGCCGGCGCCTCGATGACGGCCGACCGCGTCGATTTCGTCGATGAACACGATACACGGCGCGTGCTTCTTGGCCTGCTCGAACATGTCGCGCACGCGGGCCGCGCCGACGCCGACGAACATTTCCACGAAATCTGAACCTGAAATGCTGAAGAACGGCACCTTCGCCTCGCCGGCGATGGCGCGCGCGAGCAGCGTCTTACCGGTTCCCGGCGGGCCAACGAGCAGCACGCCGCGCGGAATACGACCACCGAGCTTCTGGAATTTCTGCGGATCGCGCAGGAAGTCGACGAGTTCCGACACTTCTTCCTTGGCTTCGTCGCAACCGGCGACGTCGGTGAAATTGATTGCGTTGTTGTTCTCGTCGATCAGCCGCGCGCGCGACTTGCCAAACGAGAAGGCCCCGCCTTTGCCGCCCCCCTGCATCTGTCGCATCATGTAAAACCAGAAACCGATGATCAGGATCGTCGGTCCGAGGTAATACAGCACGGACATCAGTGCATTGGGTTCGTCGTCAGCCTTGCCGCTCACCTGTACGCCATACTTCATCAGATCGCCGACCATCCAGATGTCGCCGGGCGACACGATCTGGTACTTCTGGCCGTCTGCTGGAGTGACCGTGAGGTTCCGCCCCTGGACAATGACGTTCTTGACTTTGCCGTTCTTCGCGTCGTCCATGAACTGCGAATAGGAAACGCCTTCCTGGACACGGGGCTTGTCGAACTGCTTGAACACCGTAAACAGCACCAGTGCGATCACCAGCCACACTGCTGCTTTCGAAAACATATTGTTGTTCAAAGCACCACTCCTTCACTTAGACGGGCGCCTACATTTGCCTTGCGGCACCACGAAAGCATTCTAATCCAGTCCGCAGCCCCCTGCCATAACGTTTCACTACCACGGAAATAGGGTAGCGGGCCGGCTTGACGCCCGTCTCCGGACGCATCGGGCTCATTATTGGCAGAGATGGAACCGGCTCGCCGCATCCCTATGCGGGACGCTTCAGATGCTTACCCAAAATAAATGTTTCTGACGATTTATCCCGCGACGCCTTCGGCTTGCGGGCCGCCACCACCTTGAATTGGCGTTTGAACTTTTCGACAATCTGACTGTATCCGCTGCCGTGAAAGCATTTGACTAAAAGGGCACCATCCGGCTTCAGGTGATTTTGCGCGAATTCGAGCGCGAGATCGCATAAATGCTCGATCCGCGCCGCATCCGCGATCGCCACGCCCGACAGGTTGGGCGCCATATCCGAAATTACAAGGTCTACCTGGCGCGCACCGACCAATTCTTCGAGCTGGACCAGCACCGAGTCTTCGCGGAAATCGCCCTGGATGAAGTGCACGTCGGCCACCGGCTCCATTGGCAGAATGTCCAAAGCGATGATCGTGCCGTCGATGCCACCTTCGCGCTCCGCGTTGCGCTGCGAGCCGCCCGCGAGCTTGTTGCGCACGTACTGGCTCCAGCTGCCCGGCGAGGAACCGAGATCGACGATCACCTGCCCGGGACGGATCAGCTTGTCCTGCTCGTCGATTTCCTTGAGCTTGTAGGCCGCGCGGGCGCGATAACCTTCCCGCTGCGCCATTTTGACGTACGGATCGTTGATGTGGTCGTGCAGCCACGCGGTATTGAACTTGTTTTTTGCCATTAAAGATTTAACTATTGCTGCGTCGGGTCGCGCTTTAGGGGATAATACGCGGTTAATTCGCGCGGCCCCCGCCAGACTGGCGGCGATCCGCGATTCTGTTGTTCTGACGCGCGCCCTGCTGAATCGAGTGGCCCGAATCGCTCGGCGATCGGACGCAAACGCAGGAGCCGCCATTTTAGTCGAGTCTTCCACTTTCCATGCCAGCCCTCAAAGTCTCTTCCGACCAACGCGCCGAGTTGCGCTCCCAGGCACATGCGCTCAAACCGGTCGTGCTCGTCGGCGCCGAAGGCTTGACCGACGCTGTGCTCGCCGAAATCAAGGTGCACCTCGCCGCGCATCAACTGATCAAAATTCGCGTGTTCGGCGATGAGCGCGAGGAGCGCATCGCTATCTACGAAGAAATCTGCGACGCGCTGAACGCTGCACCGATCCAGCATATCGGCAAGCTGCTCGTGATCTGGAAGCCAGAATCGGCACAGCCGGCGGCAAAAGCGAAGCGCGGCGCGTTGCCGAGCGCCCGCGAAGCGGCAGCCGAAGAAGCCCGGCCGGCCAAGGGACGCGCACCCCGCATCGTCAAGGTCGCCAAGCCGACCGACGTGCCGATGCGCAAGCCGCGAGCGAAAGCGGTGCTGGTGCGCGGCAATGAACGCGTGACGCAGGGCGGCAACATCAAGCGCGCGAAGAAGCGTCAAACCAGCGCAAAGCGTTCGCATCAGTCGAAGTAAGAGAACACGCGCCCAAGGTGCGGACCGACTCCGCACTGCGCATTGGCGGCCTTGAGCGCGAGGCCCGAAGCAGCGCGAATAAACCGTAGTTGGACACCGGAATCGCGACGATTCGTCGCAATGTGAGGTTCATCGCGGGCATCGGCATCGACCCGGCGGCCATGGCACGCGCACCGTCACACCATCAGCCACCCGCGAGCTTCAGCCCGCCACCTTGCCCGTGACGCCGCGCGCGCCCTCTTCCTCGGCCGCGGCACCAACAGGCGCCGGCAGCAGCCAAACGAGCGCAACCCCTAGCAGGCTCTCGATCAGGTAGAACAGACTGGACACGCCATGCAGGATGCCGAAGCGCGTCGCATAAACGGAATGCCCGATGTCGCTGCCCGCCTCGAGCGCCGCCACGCGCATCGCGTTCATGAACGGCTGCAACGCGAAATAGCCAACCAGCACGCATACGAGCATACCGGCGAGCAGCCAGCGCAAGCGGCGATATGCGCCACTCCCGCGCCGCACGAGCAAATTGGCGAGACCGAGCAGCAAAATGCCGCACACGACGCCAATCACACCCTGAATACGAAACAGCTGCGCGGCGACGGCGCCCGCCGTCATCCGGTCGAGCGTCGTGAACAGCACGGGCGCAACCGCATAGCCGATAGTCAACAGACTACCGACCCACACCACCGTCAACAGGCGGAAAAAACGATGCGGCATCAAAGACACCGGCGCCACCCTCAGATGTAGCTGACCGCGATGATTTCGTATTCGCGCACGCCGCCCGGTGCTTGCACCGACGCGACGTCGCCTTCCGACTTGCCGATCAGCGCACGCGCGATCGGCGAGCTGATCGAGATCAGGCCGTGGTCGATGTCCGCTTCGTCGTCGCCGACGATCTGGTATTTGACCGACGCACCCGACTCGAGGTCTTCGAGCTCGAGCGTCGCGCCGAACACCACGCGGCCGTCCGCTTCCACTTGCGACGGATCGATCACCTGCGCGCCCGCGAGCTTCGACTCGATTTCGGCGATACGGCCTTCGATGAAGCCCTGCTTTTCCTTCGCAGCGTCGTATTCCGCGTTTTCCGACAGATCGCCCTGGGCGCGCGCTTCCGCGATCGAGTTGATCACGGCCGGACGTTCAACCGATTTCAGGCGCTGCAATTCATCGCGCAGCATGTCTGCGCCGCGCTTCGTCAATGGAATAGTGCTCATAAACAACTCTGGAGGCAAAAAACGGCCATAAAAAAAATCACCGCGGTTAAGTGCATTCCGCGAAAGCCGCCGCCCGTGGACAAACCCAGGCCGCAGCACCTGCGGAACGCCGCTTAACCGCGGCACTTACATCTTGGACAGCTAGTCGAAGCCTTAGTTTAGGCGAGCATGGAGTCCTTGTAAATCATAGACTTCCAGGTTCTTCAGATAACGAAGACCCTCCACCGCCGCGCGCGCGCCCGACATCGTCGTGTAGTAGGTGACCTTGTTCGCCTGCGCGCTCATGCGGATCGAACGCGAATCGGCGATCGCCGCGCGCGTTTCGTCGACGGTCGTGAAAACGAGCGCGATCTCGCCGTTCTTGATCATGTCGACGATGTGCGGACGGCCGTCCTTCACCTTGTTGACGACCTTGACTGGCACGCCGGCCGCTTCGATCGCGGCAGCCGTGCCCTTGGTCGCGACGATCGGGTAGCCGAGCTCGTGCAGCATGCGCGCGACTTCGACTGCCTTCGGTTTGTCGGCGTCCATCACGGTCAGCAGCACCGTGCCCGATTCGGGCAGACGCGAACCCGCCGCGAGCTGCGACTTGAACAGAGCCTCGCCGAACGTCTGGCCGACGCCCATCACTTCGCCGGTCGAACGCATTTCAGGTCCGAGCACCGGGTCGACCGCGGGGAACTTGACGAACGGGAACACCGCTTCCTTCACGCTGAAGTACGGCGGCTCGACTTCCTTCGTCACGCCTTGCGCGGCGAGCTTCTGGCCGACCATCGCGCGCGCTGCGATCTTCGCGAGCGGCAGGCTGGTCGCCTTCGACACGTACGGCACCGTGCGCGACGCGCGCGGGTTCACTTCGAGCACGTAGATGACGTCGTCCTTCGAGCCGTCAGCCTGCGGTACCTGCTGGATCGCGAACTGCACGTTCATCAGGCCGACCACGTTCAGCGCCTTCGCCATCGCAGCGGTCTGGCTCTTCAGTTCGGCGACGGTCGCCTTCGATAGCGAATACGGCGGCAGCGAGCAGGCCGAGTCGCCCGAGTGCACGCCCGCCTGTTCGATGTGCTCCATCACGCCGCCGATGAACACGGCATCGCCATCGGAAATGCAATCCACGTCGCATTCGATCGCGTCGTTCAGGAAGCGGTCGAGCAGCACCGGCGAGTCGTTCGACACCTTCACCGCCTCGCGCATATAGCGCTCGAGATCTCGCGGCTCGTGGACGATTTCCATCGCGCGGCCGCCCAGCACGTACGACGGACGCACGACGAGCGGATAGCCGATTTCGTCGGCGAGCTTCAGTGCTTCGTCTTCGGCGCGCGCGGTGCGGTTCGGCGGCTGGCGCAGACCGAGGTCCTGCAGCAGCTTCTGGAAGCGCTCGCGGTCTTCGGCCGCGTCGATCATGTCCGGCGACGTACCGATGATCGGCACACCGTTCGCCTCGAGGTCGAGCGCGAGCTTCAGCGGCGTCTGGCCGCCGTACTGCACGATCACGCCGACCGGCTTTTCCTTGTCGACGATTTCGAGCACGTCTTCGAGCGTCAGCGATTCGAAGTACAGACGGTCGGAGGTGTCGTAGTCGGTCGACACGGTTTCCGGGTTGCAGTTGACCATGATCGTTTCATAGCCGTCCTCGCGCATCGCGAGCGCGGCATGCACGCAGCAGTAGTCGAACTCGATACCCTGGCCGATCCGGTTCGGGCCGCCGCCCAGCACCATGATCTTCCTGTTGCTGGTCGGATTCGCTTCGCACTCTTCCTCGTAGGTCGAGTACATGTACGCGGTCCTGGTTGCGAACTCGGCCGCGCAGGTGTCGACGCGCTTATACACCGGACGCACGTTCAACTCGATACGACGCGCGCGCACGTCCGCCGGCTTCGCGCCGAGCAGCTTGGCCAGACGACGATCCGAGAAGCCGCTCTGTTTCAGATACTTCAGCTCCTCCTTCGTCAGGCTCGCCAGCGTGCGGCCTGCCAGCGCATTTTCCTTCAGCACGATCTGTTCGATCTGTGCGAGGAACCACGGGTCGATCGCGGTCTCCTCGAAGATCTCTTGCGCGCTCATGCCCACACGGAACGCGTCGCCAACATACCAGATGCGATCCGGACCAGCTTCGCCGATCTCGCGGATGATCTCGTCGCGATTGGCGGTCTTTTCATCGAGACCATCGACGCCGACTTCGAGGCCGCGCAGCGCTTTCTGGAACGACTCCTGGAACGTGCGGCCGATCGCCATCACTTCGCCGACCGACTTCATCTGCGTGGTCAGGCGCGAATCGGCTTCACGGAATTTCTCGAACGCGAAACGCGGGATCTTCGTGACGACGTAGTCGATCGTCGGTTCGAACGATGCCGGGGTCTGGCCGCCGGTGATTTCGTTCTTGAGTTCATCCAGCGTGTAGCCGACCGCCAGCTTCGCCGCGACCTTCGCGATCGGGAAGCCGGTTGCCTTCGACGCCAGCGCCGACGAGCGCGACACGCGCGGGTTCATTTCGATCACGATCATGCGGCCGTCTTTCGGATTGATCGAGAACTGCACGTTCGAGCCGCCCGTGTCGACGCCGATCTCGCGCAGCACCGCGAGCGACGCGTTACGCAGGATCTGGTATTCCTTGTCGGTCAGCGTCTGCGCCGGAGCGACCGTGATCGAGTCGCCGGTGTGGATGCCCATCGGGTCGAGGTTTTCGATCGAGCAGACGATGATGCAGTTATCCGCCTTGTCGCGGACCACTTCCATTTCGTACTCTTTCCAGCCGAGCAGCGACTCTTCGATCAGCAGCTCGCGCGTCGGCGACAGATCGAGCCCACGCTTGCAGATCTCTTCGAACTCGTCGCGGTTGTACGCGATGCCGCCGCCCGAGCCGCCCAGCGTGAACGACGGACGGATCACGACCGGATAGCCGCCGCTGCCAGTTTCCACGGCGATCTTCGCCTGCACCTGCAGCGCTTCTTCCATCGAATGCGCGGTGCCCGACTTGGCCGAACCGAGGCCGATCCTGGTCATCGCGTCCTTGAACTTCTGGCGGTCTTCCGCTTTGTCGATCGCTTCCGGCGATGCGCCGATCAGCTCGACCTCGTACTTCGCCAGCACGCCGTGCGCGTGCAGGTCGAGCGCGCAGTTCAGCGCGGTCTGGCCGCCCATCGTCGGCAGGATCGCGTCCGGGCGCTCCTTCGCGATGATGCGCTCGACCACTTCCCACGTGATCGGCTCGATATAGGTCACGTCGGCCGTGTTCGGGTCGGTCATGATCGTCGCCGGATTGCTGTTGACGAGAATGACCTTGTAGCCTTCCTCACGCAGCGCCTTGCATGCCTGCGCGCCCGAATAATCGAACTCGCACGCCTGACCGATGATGATCGGACCCGCGCCGATGATGAGGATGCTCTTGATGTCTGTCCGCTTGGGCATAACGCTCTCGCTAATGTATTCCTGAATTCTTTCCGTCGGCGCGCCGTTTTCACGTTGCGCGCGCTGTTTCGCGGCATGCCCGCCGCGTAGCGCCGCGGGCTGCGGCGGCGGCCGCCGCGAGCCGCTTCCGGCTGGCCTCTGCGGCCGGCCTGTACTACTTCAAGCCGCTGCGCTCTTGCCGTTCTTGTGCGCGTCCATCAACGCGGTGAAGCGGTCGAACAGGTAGGCGATGTCGTTCGGACCGGGCGATGCTTCCGGGTGGCCCTGGAAGCAGAACGCCGGCTTGTCGGTCAGCGCGAAGCCCTGCAGCGTGCCGTCGAACAGCGACACGTGGGTCACGCGCGCGTTGGCGGGCAGCGTGTCGGCATCGACCGCGAAACCATGGTTCTGCGACGTGATCACCACGCGGCCGTCTTCGAGATCCTTGACCGGATGGTTCGCGCCGTGATGGCCGGTCTTCATCTTCATCGTCTTCGCGCCGACCGCGAGGCCCATGATCTGGTGGCCCAGGCAGATGCCGAAGGTCGGAATGCCGCGCTCGATGAACTCCCTGGTCGCCGCGATCGCGTAGTCGCACGGCTCAGGGTCGCCCGGGCCGTTCGACAGGAACACGCCGTCGGGGTTGAGCGCGAGCGCGTCAGCGGCGCTCGCTTGCGCCGGCAGCACGGTGACATGGCAGCCGCGCTCGGCCAGCATGCGCAGGATGTTCTGCTTGACGCCGTAGTCGAATGCGACCACGCGGTACGTCGGCGCTTTCTGCTCGCCGTAGCCCGTGCCCAGACGCCATTCGGTTTTGGTCCACTCGTAGGTTTCCTGGCTCGACACGACCTTCGCGAGGTCCATGCCGGCGAGGCCCGGGAACGAGCGCGCGAGTTCGATGGCCTTCGCTTCGTCGTCGGAACCAGCGAGGATCGCGCCGTTTTGCGCGCCCTTGTCGCGCAGGAGGCGGGTCAGCTTGCGAGTGTCGATGCCGGCGATGGCCACCACGCCTTCGTCCTGCAGATATTGCGGGAGCGTGCCCTCCATGCGGAAGTTCGACGCGAGAACCGGCAGATCACGGATGATCAGGCCGGCGGCATGGACTTTCGTCGCTTCGACGTCTTCGGCGTTCACGCCGACGTTGCCGATATGCGGGTACGTGAGGGTCACGATCTGGCGCGCGTAGCTCGGGTCAGTCAGGATTTCCTGATAGCCGGTGATGGCAGTGTTGAACACGACTTCACCGATGGTATGCCCGGGGGCGCCGATCGAATAACCACGAAAGACCGTGCCGTCGGCGAGCGCGAGTAGAGCGGGAGAAAATGACGGCAACACGGGAGACTCCTTGGGGGAACACCCTGTTGCCACCTGTCTATCCGATTGCAAGCCGCAGCGAAACACATCGTGGATGCGCGCGCAGACTCGCTCGCGAGCTGCCGGTGACGCTGCAAGGGGCGCGATGGGTCCATTGTGTGGACGACTCGGCTGGGTGTGGAGCCCTTCTTGCTTCGCCAATGGCGCGCGGCGGATGAACGGTATGGGGGAGGTAGGCGCTAGGGTGCGGGTGGATAAGCTCAAACCTTCAAATTATAGCCTGAGTCCACTGTTCCCTCCAAATGGGAGATAGGACGAGGCGTTGAGGCGACGTGCCTGGGCGGACCTTCAAAGCCTTGCCGGGCCGCGTCGCCAGGTACTTGCCACGCCTGTCTATGCGGTTCTGTCGAGACACCACTATTGACGGGGACCGAACCGCCGTGGCGGCCCCTCCGGGTCCGACGCAAGGCCTGGCGCGGCCGTTCAGGCCTCCTGTTCCGCGCGCATCTCGCCCGAACGGACAAGCTGCCGACCCGGCAACACGTACCAGATCGCACTCAGCACCTGCAGCGCGACGAGGATTTCCCATGCGCTCAGATGCGCGAGCGCCGGGTAATGCCCGCCGCTCGCCGGCCAGTGCGACAGCACCGCGCCAACGCCGATCTGGAAACCGAAGATCAGCAGAAAAATAATTAGCGTCAGCGTCGTGTTGACCCGGCCTATCATCTGCGGCGGGAAATGCCGCGCCATCACCGCGTAGCTCAGAATCCCGGTGCCGCCGAAGATGCCGTAGGCGGCCCACAACAGGCTCGCCGGCAACGGCGCGTTAAACATGATGAGCATCTGCGTCAGCACATATAGCGCCATGCCGATGCCGCAGAACGCGTACAGCGAGAGGCCGCGCCGCTCGAGACTACGCGCCGCCGCGCCGAAACCGACGCAGCCGGCCATCATCGCGAAGCCGAGAATCGACACGAGCGCCGCCGCCTGGTGCGGCTCGAAGCCTTGTACGTCGCGCAGCCATGCTCCGACCCACAACGACTGCATCGCGTAGAAGACGCCTTGCGTAACGACCGAGAACGACGCGATTTTCCAGAAAGCCGCGCTGCGCAGGATGTGCCACGTACCCTTGAACTGCGCGACGATGCTCGCCTGGCGATGCGTTTCGCACACGTCCGGAGCGAGCGTCCATTGCGCGAGCGCAACCGCTACCGTCAGCACACCGAGTCCGACGCAAACCGGGCGCCAGCTGGAAAAACCGAGCACCCACGTGAGCGGCGAACCGACCATCACGCCGCCGAAACCGCCGATCGCCATCACAAGCCCGTTCATCAATGGCAAACGCGCCACCGGAAAATGCTGCGCGAGCGCCTTGAACGCGGCGCCGAGGCACACCGACACGCCAACGCCGATCAGCAGCCGCCCGACCATCATCATGCCGAGGCTGTGCGCGGCGCCGAATACCCAGATGCCGAGCGCGGCAAAAAGCAACGTGACGGAGGTCACCCGACGCGCGCCGAAGTGATCGAGCAGCACGCCAGCGGGGATCTG
The DNA here is from genome assembly GCF_014397655.1 of Paraburkholderia sp. UCT31. NCBI lineage: Bacteria > Pseudomonadati > Pseudomonadota > Betaproteobacteria > Burkholderiales > Burkholderiaceae > Paraburkholderia > Paraburkholderia sp. UCT31. The sequence goes on along the minus strand of NZ_VZQP01000011.1, from coordinate 117,645 downwards.
CGCGCCCGCGAAACCGAGGAAATACAGACTCGTCAGGACACCCAGATCGGCGGCTGACAGACCGAGATCGCGCGTGATGAACGGCGCGAAACCAAGATTGACGCCGCGAAACACGTAAGAGACGAAGTAGCCGGCGGAAAAAAGCAGAAAGACGCGCAGTTGGGTCGACGACATAAATCAGGAAGTAAACCTGGAAATGACCTCAAGAACCTCTCCCGAGGTTCGGACGGATCAGGACGGACCGGCACCCCGCGGCCAACGCGGCCGAAGCACGAACAATAAAGTAAATACCGCAAACGCGCAGGAATCGTCCGCGAAATGAAAAACGCCGTCACCCTGAGGTGACGGCGTTGGATGAACACGGTACGTGATCGGAGCGCAATCCATGCGCTGCCCCCGCAACGCATGTGGTCACTACCGTGAGAGCCGCTATTGGTCTATTTACCCTTCTTCTTCGCGTTGGCCACGGTCTTCGGGCGGCTCTCAGCCGCGGCCTTCGACGCCTTGCCGGGCTCCGAGGCCGAGACCTTCTCGACCTTGCCCTTGCTGGCAACGGGCGCCGCCGGCTTGTTACCCTTGCCGCCCGGCTCGGAGACCTTGACGACGGCGGAGTGGCCGCGCCCTTTCTTCTTATCGTAGCGCGATTCACCGTGTGTGTCTGCGACGTGGACGCCAATCTTCTGCACACTGCCGCCTTGCACGTCGGCGGCGATCTTTTCCGGACCCGGCTCGCTGGGTACCGGCTTGCCGACCGGCACGTGCAGCACGATCACCTGGCCGCGCGAAACCTGATCGCGATGCGTCCTGTTCCACGCCTTCAGCTGACCGACCGACACGCCGTAGCGCACCGCGATGGCCGCCATCGACTGATTGCGACGCACGCGGATCAGCATCTTGCGCGTGTCGGGTACGTCGGGTTCCATCGCGAGCACCGCGCTTTCGGCGACGTCGGCGCTGATGTCCTCGTCGTCGTCCGAGCCGCGCGGCACGACGATCGTCGAGCCCGGCTTCAGGCGCATACCGACCGGAATCTTGTTCACTTCCATCAGCGTGTCGGGGTCGACGCCGATCTTCTGTGCGATCGCCGCGGGCGTCGCGCGTGCATCGACAGTGTAGGTGGTCCAGGACGACAGCGAGCCCGAGTACGTTTTCAGATTGCGCTCGAACGCGGACGCGTTGTCGAAAGGCAACAGAATCTGCGGCTGCGTCGCGCCGAGAATCACCGGCTTCCTGAACGACGGGTTCAGCGAACGGAACTCGTCCGTCGACATGTTGGCGAGCCGCGCGGCGACGTCGACGTCGATGTCGTGCGAGGTCGTGACCGTCACGAAGTACGGGTGGTTCGGAATAGACGGCAGGGTGAGCCCGTACATCTGCGGGTTCATCACGAGGTTCTTGACCGCTTGCAGCTTCGGCACGTAGTTGCGCGTTTCGTTCGGCAGACGCAGGCTCATGTAGTCGGTCGGCAGACCCGCCGCCTCGTTGCGCGCGATCGCGCGCTGCACGTTGCCCTCGCCCCAGTTATACGCAGCGAGCGCGAGTTGCCAGTCGCCGAACATGTCGTGCAGGTTCGACAGGTAGTCGAGCGCAGCACTGGTCGACGCAAGCACGTCGCGGCGCTCGTCCTGCCACATGTTCTGCTTCAGGTTGTAGGTCCGGCCCGTGCCCGGCATGAACTGCCACATACCCGCAGCCTTGGCGACCGACAAAGCCTGCGGGCTATATGCAGACTCGATGAACGGCAGGAGCGCGAGCTCGGTCGGCATATGGCGCGACTCAAGTTCCTCGACGATGTGATACAGGTATTTCTGCGAGCGCTCGGTCATGCGCTGCACGTAATCGGGACGCTGCAGATACCAGTTCAGCTGCATGTCGACGAGGTCGCTCTGCAGGTCCGGCATCTGGAAGCCACGGCGAATGCGGCCCCACAGATCGGCGTCCTGGCTCGTCAACTGATTGACGGAGCTCTGGTCGACGTTGATGGTTTCTTTAGCGGTGGCGTTCTTGCGAAGGGCGTCGGCTACGGCCTGCTGGCTGGCGGGGTTAGTGGCGGTATTCGTCGTCGGTCCCTGACTCGCGCACGCGGCGAGTGTCAGGACCAATAACGCACTTAAGATAAATCGCATGAACGTCTCGGTTTCCACAAGGGCTGGAATTTGCAGCCGATAGTACGAAACGTCAACGTTTCCGTCAATTGGAAAATCAAGAAAAAAATCAACCAAATCTGGGGCTTGGCGAATTTTTCCGATTCATCGCGTGAAGAACCGCCGAATGCGCTCCGGATCAACGGAAGCGGTTCTTCCATTCGCGCATCAATGTGAAGGCCTTCAGCCGGTCAGACACCGTTTCGTGCAATCGTGCTTCGAGGTTCGACTGGATCGCCGGCTCGCCTGCGCGCAGGAACGGATTGACCGCGCGCTCGTGCGCGATCGTGGTCGGCAGCGTCGGCTGGTGGCGGGCGCGCAACTCGTTCGCCTTGTCGCGCCACGCCTGCAGTTCGGCATTGTGCGGCTCGCAAGCGAGCGCGAAGCGAATGTTCGACAGCGTGTATTCGTGTGCGCAATGCACTTCGGTTGCGCCGGGCAGCGCGGCGAGCGCATCGAGCGAATTCAGCATCTGCTGCGGCGTGCCTTCGAAAAGGCGCCCGCAACCGCACGCGAACAGTGTGTCGCCGCAAAACACGTGCGGCGTGCCGCGCGTATCGGCCGCCTGGAAATAGGCGATGTGTCCGCTCGTGTGACCGGGCACGTCGAGCACGCTGAATTCAAGTGCGGGTACAGCGATCGTCACGTGATCGCCACTTTTGAGACGATGTGTCAGGTGCGCGATCGCTTCGCCGGCGGGGCCGTAGACCGGCACGTCCTGGCCGTTCAGCAGATCGGCCACCCCGCCGACGTGGTCTTGATGATGGTGCGTGAGTAAAATAGCGCTCAGCCGCCAGCCTCGTTGGGCCAGACAGGCGCGCACAGGGGCGGCTTCGCCCGGATCGACGACGACCGCGTGGTGTCCGTCGGCAATGACCCAGATGTAATTGTCTTCAAACGCCGGGACCGGTACGTACTCGAGCGCATTCATAGGCGACGCATTTTTAATATGACTGACCGAGCGATTATAGACTGGCCCGCCTGGACCGATTCGCCGCCAGGCCGCTACGTGCTCGACTGGGAGCAAACCCAGCTCGATCGCGTGGTGTCGGACGTGTTCGGCTATCATGCGCTGCAACTCGGCCTGCCGCAGCTCGATGCGTTGCGCGAGAACCGCATGCCGTGCCGCGGCCTCGTGCTCGACGCGGCGAGCGGCGCGAGCGCGCCGTACACGTATCCGCGCTGGGCACGTCGTGGCAGCGTGAGCGGCATCAGCAGCGCGGGCAACGCTGGCGACGCTGGCGACGACAACCCCTCGAACGCCGCGCGAGGCGCCCCTGGTCTGCACGCGCCGGCCGGGCGCAGCGCGGTCTGGTGCGACCTGCTCGATCTGCCGTTCGAAGCGCAAAGCGTCGACCTGCTCGTGATGCCGCATACGCTCGAATTCACCAGCGACCCGCATCGGTTGTTGCGCGAAGCCGAACGCGTGCTGGTGCCTGAAGGCCAACTGATCATCCTCGGCTTCAACTCGTTGTCGCTGTGGGGAGTACGGCAGTCGATCGGCAAGATGACAGGCCGCCCGTTCGTGCCCTCCGCCGTCGATCTGATCGCGTTCACGCGCCTGAAGGACTGGATCAAGCTGCTCGGCTTCGACCTTGAACGCGGGCGCTTCGGCTGCTATCGTCCGCCGCTCGCGAGCGATCAATGGCTCGCGCGTTACGGCTTCATGGAAGCCGCCGGCGACCGCTGGTGGCCGATTTTCGGCGCCACCTACATGATCAAGGCGATCAAACGCGTGCGCGGCATGCGTCTCGTCGGGCCGCTCAAAGTGAAAAAGCCCGTGCTCGCGGCAGGCCTCGCGCCCGCCGCCACCCCGAACACACGAAACCACACCGAATGACTCCAGATCACATCGACATCTATACCGACGGCGCCTGCAAGGGCAATCCCGGCCCTGGCGGCTGGGGCGCGTTGCTGCGCTTCGGCAGCCAGGAAAAAGAACTGTTCGGCGGCGAGGCCAACACGACCAACAATCGCATGGAGCTGATGGGCGTGATTTCCGCGCTCGAGGCGTTGAAGCGCCCGTGCAAGGCGATCGTGCACACCGACTCGCAGTACGTACAGAAAGGCATCAGCGAGTGGATTCACGGCTGGAAGAAGAAAGGCTGGGTCACCGCGGCGAAACAGCCGGTCAAGAACGCCGATCTGTGGAAGCGGCTCGATGCGCTCGTCGCGCAACACGAGATTGAATGGCGCTGGGTGCGCGGCCACAATGGCCACCCGGAAAACGAGCGCGCCGATCAGTTGGCCAATCGCGGCGTTGCATCGCTCGCCGAGATGTAAAGAGCGTGCGCGCATCGGCAACACCGCGCGCCGCCCTCCCCGCTTTTTTCCGCAATTTTTTCGAAGCAGGCTAATCCGACATGCGTCAACTGATCCTCGATACCGAAACTACCGGCCTGAACGCCCGCGGCGGCGACCGGATTCTCGAACTCGGTTGCGTCGAGCTCGTGAACCGCCGGCTGACCGGCAACAACCTGCACTTCTATATCAACCCCGAGCGCGACAGCGATCCGGGCGCGCTCGCGGTGCACGGCCTCACCACGGAATTTTTGAGCGATAAGCCGAAGTTCGCGGAGATCATCGACCAGTTCCGCGATTTCATCCAGGACGCGGACCTGATCATCCACAACGCGCCATTCGACATCGGCTTTCTCGACGCCGAGTTCGCGCTGCTCGGTCTGCCGCCAGTGAGCATGCACTGCGGCGAGATTATCGACACGCTCGCGCAAGCCAAGCAGATGTTCCCCGGCAAGCGCAATTCGCTCGATGCGCTGTGCGACCGCTTCGGCATCAGCAATGCGCACCGTACGCTGCACGGCGCGCTGCTCGACTCGGAACTGCTCGCCGAGGTCTATCTGGCGATGACGCGCGGTCAGGAAAGCCTCGTCATCGACATGCTCGGCGAAGCGCAGGCCGGCGGCGATACGCATGCGCCGCGCGTCGCACTCGACTCGCTGGAGCTGGTCGTGATCGCTGCGAGCGACGACGAAAGCACCGCGCACGAAGCCGTACTCGACGATCTCGACAAGGCGCTCAAAGGCGCGAGCGTATGGCGTCTTGAACCCGCCCCGGCAACTGATGAGCAAACTGCTTAAAAAAGACTAGACGAACCCTAAATTCCCTGACATAATTTCGATCTCTTCGGGTGGTTAGCTCAGCGGTAGAGCACTGCCTTCACACGGCAGGGGTCACTGGTTCGATCCCAGTACTACCCACCAGATTCTTGGTGTGTCGATCACCGAAGACAAAAGGGCTTACGCAGCAATGCGTAAGCCCTTTTTCTATTTGCCGGCAAATAACGTCGCGTGCGCCATACGAGATATCGTTGGCTATAGAACCACGTCGTTCCGTAGGTTGGCGAGCGCCCCGCACTATTGCTATATTCGGCAAACGGGCATTCGCCCGGTCCGGCTCCGTCCGGTTTCTCCATCTTGAACCATCTCAGGGAAGCGCCACATGTTTGCAGTGCATCGCGCGCTCCCCCGCATGGTTCCACGACCGCCGGCCCGTCCGCCACGACCGATGCGACCTTGAAGCCGCAGCGTTGTCGCTGATGCGCCGCCGCCTCGGCAGGCGCACCGCGTTCATTCCAGACAGTCCGTTGTTCCGTTGCCGTTGTTTGCCGTCGTATTTTTTCGCGCCTTGCCGCGCGGATTCCGGCATCCGCTGGCTGTCTACCCCTTTTTCGCTTCTGACTGGAATCTCGGCGCGCTCGCGCTTCGCCGGGCCCAAAGCAAATGGCCAACAGAAAACTCGACTTTCGCGGACAAGCCTTCAAGGATGTCCTCGGCTTCACCTTCCGTCACTGGGCGCAACAGCCGGGGCGCATCGTCGTGATCGCGGCGCTCGCGCTGTTCACGGCGGGCGCGGACATCCTGACGCCGGTCTTCGCCGGACGTCTCGTCGACGCGATCGCGGCCGGTCCGGCGTCGTCGGCGCCCGTCTGGCATCACGCGCTCGCGGCCTTCGGCGCGCTCGCCGCGCTCGGCCTCACCGCGACGCTGCTGCGCCAAGGCGTGTACTTCAACATCATCCGCTTCACGCTGAAGATGATGAGCGAGATCGCCGCGCGCGCGTTTCAGCGCGTGCAGCGCTTTTCGACCGACTGGCACGCGAACAGCTTCGCCGGCTCGACCGTGCGCAAGATCACGCGCGGCATGTGGGCGCTCGACCTGCTGAATGACACGCTGCTGATCGCGCTGCTGCCATCGCTGGCGATGCTGATCGGCGCGACCCTGCTGCTCGGCTCGCGCTGGCTCATGATGGGCATCGTCGTCGGCATCGGCTCGCTGCTGTATATCGGCGTGACCGTGACGGTGTCGCTGGGCTTCGTCGCGCCGTCCGCGCGTCTCGCGAACGCGTGGGACACACGCATGGGCGGCGCGCTCGCCGATGCGGTCAGCTGCAACGGCGTCGTCAAGGCATTCGGCGCGGAAGCGCGCGAGGAAGCGCGCCTCGCGCGCGTGATCGGCAAATGGCGGCAACGCACACGCCGCACGTGGGTGCGCGGCACGCTCAACGGCGGCCTCCAGGGCGGCATGCTGGCCGCGATCCAGGCGGCGATTCTCGGCGTGGCGCTACTGCTGTGGGCACGCGGCGAAGCGAGCGTCGGCGACATCACGTTCGCGCTGACGATGTTCTTCATGCTGCAAGGCTATCTGCGTGACATCGGCATGCACATCCGTAACCTGCAGCGCTCGGTCAACGACATGGAGGAGCTCGTGTCGCTCGATAGTCAGCCGCTCGGCGTCGAGGATCGTCCCGGCGCCGGCGCCATCGCGATCCGCGACGGCGAGATCCGCTTCGAGCACGTGTCGTTTCACTATGGCGCGCACAGCCGGCCGCTCTACGACGACTTTTCCATCCGCATCGCGCCGGGCGAGCGCGTCGGGCTGGTCGGTCATTCCGGCTCGGGCAAGACGACCTTCATCAAGCTGATCCAGCGCCTTCACGACATTTCGGGCGGGCGGATCACGATCGACGGCCAGGACATCGCGCAGGTCCAGCAAGCGTCGCTGCGCAGCCAGATCGCGATCGTCCAGCAGGAGCCGCTACTGTTTCACCGCTCGCTTGCCGAGAACATCGCGTATGGACGGCCCGGCGCGAGCCGCGCCGACATCGAGCGGGCCGCGCGGCTCGCGAGCGCGCACGACTTCATCGCCGCGCTGCCGAACGGCTACGACACGCTGGTCGGCGAACGCGGCATCAAGCTATCGGGCGGCGAGCGTCAACGCGTCGCGATCGCGCGGGCTTTTCTCGCCGACGCGCCGATCCTGATTCTGGACGAAGCCACGTCGAGCCTCGACAGCGAAAGCGAAGTGCTGATCCAGCGCGCGATGGAGCGGCTGATGCAGGGGCGCACGACGCTGGTGGTCGCGCATCGGCTGTCGACGGTGCGCGCGCTCGACCGGCTCCTCGTGCTCGACAAGGGCAAGGTGATCGAGGAAGGCAGCCACGACGCGCTGATCAAACGCGACAACGGCTTGTACCGTCGCTTGTTCGAGCGTCAGGCGCTGGAACTGATCAAGGGTCTCGGCGAGCCGGAGCTCGTGCGCGAGTCGGCAAAGGTCAAAGCCGACCGGGTCGACGATTCTGGCTTGTTGGTCGGCTAGCGCGACGTGGGCATGCACCAGGCTTCACGGCAAACGATGCCACGCCCGGCGCCACCAGCCCCTGGCAATAGAAGACCCGCCGCGCTACACCGCGCCGGCGGGCAACCCGATGCCGCGCGCCATTCCGGTCGCGGCAAACACCATCAGAACCAGCAGCACGGTCTGGATCACGCTGAAATGCGCGTAAGATCGCGCCTTCTTCAGATTCGGCGCCGCGCCGCTGCGGATCGACGCGCGCCAGCGCATCAGGCCGAGCATCGTGGGCACTTCGAGGATCAGGATCAGCACCAGCAACGTCATCTTCACGTGAAAGAGCGGCTGGTGCAGGTAGTAGTCGGCGCCCTTCTCATAGCTACCGAACATGCGCATCAGGCCGGTCACGATCAGCACCAGCGCGGCGATGCCCCAGCCTGAATCGGCGCGGAACACCGAACGCAACGCGGCGGGCACCGACGCGCGACGCAGCGACCACGTGCGTCTGAGAATCGACGCGAGCGCAAAACCATACGCGAGCAGATGAAGGGCGGCAAGCAACCAGCGAACCAGCATGGCGACTCCTGCGAAAGACGCGATACGATCGATGAGTGTCCCACTCGCCCGCCTGCAGGCCGGGCGCCTTGATTGCATTATCGACGAAGCTTCGCTTCGGGATGCGTGCATCGGCCACGCGATGTGACCGATAGCACAAAACATGCAGCGTCAGACCTGGCGCAGCGTCGTGTCGAGCGCGCGGGCGGCGACGCGATCGCCTTCGGTCGTCAGCGCGGCGCGGAAAACGGTCTGCCGGTTATGACCCGCGGCGGCCGGCGAATCCCACAGCAACTCGACCTTCGGACGTACGCCGAACGCGCTGCGCGCAAGCGAGGGCGCCGCGACCGACCCTATCGGCGCCGCTGACGCGCCGGCCTTGCCCGCCGCGCCGAACGCGACCGCGGGCGCCGGCGTCGCGAGCGCATTGGAACCGCTCGCCCAGCGCACCGACAATTCGCGCGCATCGTATTGCCCCACCTTGCGCCGCTCAGCCCACACGACGACGGTGCGGGTCAGCGGATCGAGCGACACCGCATAGCGGCCGATCGCAAAGCGCCGCGCCGCCACATTGGTACGCCACAACGGCAGCGGCCGGCAGATCCACAAGACGATCGCATACAGCACCGGCGCCGCGACGAGCCAACCGTTGCTGGCCGCGACCGCCTGCATCGCGCGACGCCAGCCTGCGCTCGCGACGAACGCGCCGACCGACCACAGCGCAAACAGAAACCCGAGGAACGCGAACAGGCGCAGCGACTGACGCAGCCATTGCGGCAACGGATGGAACGGACGCTCCGCGACGGCGCGCGCGCCCGGCAGGAAGATCAGCAGGAACAGAAAAACGAGGTTGATACATGCCCACGGTGAAGACGCCATCGCGGTCAGCGCGGTGGTCAGCTTCATCTCGGACATCGAGAAAAACCAGCGGGCGGCGAGCACGAGACCGATGGCGCGCAACGTAAAAATCGTTCCGGCGCCGGGCGCGGCGTTCGCGCGCGTCTCTTTCGTTCTCGCCAAGGCATCCTCCTGTCGTCGGCGGCACCGCAGCCCAATTTGCGGCACGGCAATTATAGGGATATTACCGAGACTGGCTCGTTCGCGCCGCGCGGAAACCCGTATTTTCAGTTGTGCACCGACGAAAAACGCAGCGCGCATGCAACAACGCCCCGCCGGCGACGTGCCGGCGGGGCGTTCAGAGCAACGAAGGAAGCGTGCAACGAGTTGCTGCCGACAGCGTTTTATCTACCGCGAAACAACCGCGGCGGAACAATCGCCAATCAGCCCGCGTTGACTTCGCGCAGCACCGTGCGATGTTTGCGACGCAGCAGTTCTTCATAGGTGGCGACGTAGTTCTGCGCCATCACCTTCGACGAGAAGCGCGCCTCGAACGCCTTGCGCACGCCAGCGCGGGGCAGCGTGTGCAGACGTTTGACGGCGGCGACCGCGCTGATTTCGTCCTCGACGACGAAACCCGACACGCCGTTTTCGATCACTTCCGGCACAGAACCGCGATTGAACGCGATCACCGGCGTGCCGCAAGCCATCGCCTCGATCATCACGAGACCGAAGGGCTCCGGCCAGTCGATCGGGAACACCAGTGCGTGCGCATTGCCGAGAAACTCGCGCTTTTCAGCTTCGCCGATTTCGCCGATGTACTCGATGTGCGACAACGACATCAGCGGCTTGATGACTTCTTCGTAGTAGGCACGGTCGGCCTTGTCGATCTTGGCGGCGACCTTGAGCTTCATGCCTGCCTGCCCGGCGATGCGAATCGCCCTGTCAAGCCCCTTCTCCGGCGAGACGCGGCCCAGGAATGCGAGGTAGCCGGGCTCGACGTTGGGAATCGGCTTGAGCACGTCTTCCGGCAAACCGTGATAGACGGTTTGCAGCCAGTGCGCCTGCGGCAGCGGAATGCGCTGGTTGTCCGAGATCGACACGACCGGCACGTCATTGAACGTGTTGAAGATCGGCTGCAGTTCAGGCAGATCGAGACGGCCGTGCAGCGTCGTGACGAACGGCACAGGCTGACGCGCGAACAGCGAGAACGGGTAGTAGTCGATGTGGAAATGCAGCACGTCGAATTCGTCCGCGCGGCGGCGCACTTCTTCGAGCAGCAGCATGTGCGGCGCCATCACGTCGCGGATCGTCGGGTCGAGGCGCAGCGCCTGCGGCCAGAAAGCTTCGAGCTTCGCCGAGGTTTGCGAATCACCGCTTGCAAACAGCGTGACGTCGTGGCCCTGCTCGACCAGCGCCTCGGTCAGATAGGACACCACGCGTTCCGTACCACCGTACAGCTTGGGAGGAACCGCCTCGTGCAGCGGAGCGATTTGAGCGATTCGCATATTGACGAACTCCTAGTAAAAAATCAGGCAAAAGTACTGCATTTGGAAAAAGCGACTCGCTTGCTCGCCAGGGCAGTCTGGCCGGAAATGCCGGCGCGGGCCTGATTCTTTTGAGAAATCCTGCGATGGATCGCTTGGTAACGAGCCCGGACAAGTGGATCAGCGACTGGGCATGTGCGAGTAAACGCGCCCGTTGCACCGACGTTGACAAACTGTCAGAAAAATTGCCGGGCTAATGAGCACGCATTATCGATGCCCGGATTGTTGCAGCACCGCAGCATTTCAAAGTCTTTACGTTGTTACAAACGCGAAACACTTTGCAAACCCTTGTTTTCAAAGATAGTTCTACAGTATCCACGAGGTTTCGGGAGGCGCGGCGGTACCGTGTCTGCGAGTTCTTGCCCATCAACGTTGCCGGTAGGAATTGCAAAATTGCCGCAGCGCGGTTGAATGCAATCTGTAATTATATCTCGAAATTTTCCGCAATCTGCCTGAATGGCCCGTCGGCTGGTGTGTTGGGACGACGCAGATCGCGGAGGTCCATCGCGAAATCAATCGCGTCAAAGCCCGGATACACAGGGCGCAATCGCCTTTGCATGTTTACAATGCGAAACATCGGCTTCACGGAGAGCCATGCTTGTCCGTGTGGTCCGCGCATTGCATGCACAACCCGCAACACATCGATCTCAGCACAATTGGAACACTTGACCATCGCCCAGCGTAACGCCCAGAACGCCAAGCTCGCGAGCTATGCGCACCGGCCACTTGCGTTTCTCTTCCGCTTTATCCGCCGCCATCCGCTCGCGCATGCGATCGTGTTGTGCAGCGTGTTTGCGGCCGTGGGCTGCGCACTCGCTTCGCAGTACGCGATCAAACATCTGATCGACGTGCTCGGCGGCGGCAGGCATCATCCGGGACCGCTGTGGGGCGCGTTCGCGATCCTCGTCGGCCTGATCGCTGCCGACAACCTGTTGTGGCGGATCGGCGGCTGGTTCGCCGCGCACACGTTCGTCGCCGTGACGGGCGATTTGCGGCGCGACCTGTTTCAGTACCTGAGCGGCCACTCGCCGACCTACTACGCCGAAAAGCAGCCCGGCATGCTGGCAAGCCGGATCACCGCGACCTCGAACGCCGTCTACACCGCCGAAAACACCACCGCGTGGAACGTGCTGCCGCCGTGCATCGCGGTGCTCGGCGCGATCGTGATGATCATCGCGGTGAACCCGCTGATGGCCGCCGGCCTGATGCTGTGCTCGGCGATCCTGTCGGTCGTGCTGTACAAGCTCGCGGGCCGCGGTTCCGCGCGTCACCATAATTTCGCGACCAAGGCGGCATCGGTCGACGGCGAGCTTGTCGACGTGATCAGCAATATGGGGCTCGTGCGCGCGTTCGGCATGACGTTCCGCGAACAGCACCGCTTTGCTTCGACGGTCAAGTCGGAAATGGACGCGCGCCAGCAAAGCCTGCTGTACCTGGAAAAGCTGCGTCTGCTGCACGCCGTGGTCACCGCGCTGCTGTCGGCCGGCCTGCTCGGCTGGGCGCTATGGCTGTGGGACCAGGGCCGCGCGACCTCGGGCGACATCGTGCTCGTCAGCTCGCTCGGCTTCACGATCCTGCACGGCACGCGCGATCTCGCCGTCGCGCTCGTCGACGTCACGCAGCACGTCGCGCGACTCGCAGAGGCCGTGCGCACGCTGCTCGAACCGCACGGCATGCCCGATCGCGACGACGCGACCGAACTCGTGCCGCAGGGCGGCCGCGTCACGTTCGACGGCGTCACGTTCGCCTATCCGCGCCGCCGGCCGATTCTCGATCACTTCGACCTCGATATCGAACCGGGTCAGCGCGTCGGGCTGATCGGCAAGTCGGGCGCCGGCAAATCGACCGTGCTCGCGCTGTTGCAGCGCTTCTACGAGACCCAGGGTGGCGCGATCAAGATCGACGGCCAGGACATCGCGTCGATTACCCAGGACAGCCTGCGCCACGCGATTGCGCTGGTGCCCCAGGACATCTCGCTGTTCCATCGCACGGTGTACGAGAACATCGCGTACGGCCGCCCGGACGCGAGCCGCGAGGAAGTGCTCGCCGCCGCGCGCGAGGCGCGTTGCGCGGACTTTATCGAAGCGATGCCGGAAGGCTACGACACGATCGTGGGCGACCGCGGCGTGAAGCTGTCGGGCGGTCAGCGCCAGCGCATCGCAATCGCGCGCGCGATTCTGAAAAACGCGCCGATCCTGCTGCTCGACGAAGCCACGTCCGCGCTCGACAGCGCGTCCGAGGAAGCGATCCAGAAGGCGCTCGACCGCCTGATGGTCGGCCGCACCGTGATCGCGATCGCGCACCGTCTGTCGACGCTGAACAACTTCGACCGGATCATCGTGATGAGCGCCGGCAAGGTCATCGACGACGGCACGCCGGAAGAACTGCGCCAGCGTCCGGGCCTCTATCGCGACCTGCTCTCGAAGCAGTATGGCAAGGGCCAGACGCTGCATATCGGCGGCAAGAAGGTCGACGAACAGCACGTAGCCTGACGCACGCCTGGTCCACGCGCTGCGCATCGCATCGCTTGAAAAAAAAGCCGCTCCCTGGAGCGGCTTTTTGCTGTCTGGCTCGCGGCCCGGCTTGGCTTAGCCGGTCACGCTCTCGCGCGCCGCCCTCTTCCGCGCGGCGCCCGCAGCACCCGTGGCCGCGCGCGCTTTCCCGCTTCTGGCGCGCTTCGCGCCCTCGACGCTCTGCAGATCGCGCATGAAGTTATCGCGCCACACCGACACGTTGTTCTCGCGCAGCTGCGCCATCATGTCGCGATAGCGCCCCTGGCGCTCGGCGAGCGGCATGTCGAGCGCCCGCGCGAGCGCTTCGGCCATGCCGTCGATATCGACCGGATTGACGATCAGCGCGCCGTCGAGCTCCTGCGCCGCGCCCGCGAAGCGCGACAGCACCAGCACGCCGGGATTCTCCGGATCCTGCGCCGACACGTATTCCTTCGCAACGAGGTTCATGCCGTCGCGCAACGGCGTCACATAGCCGACGTGCGCGGTACGGAACAGCGCCGCCAGCACCGAGCGCTCGTACTGCTTGTGGATGTATAGGATTGGCGTCCAGTCCAGCTCGGCGAAACGTCCGTTGATCCGTCCCGACTCGCCTTCGAGCTGTAGCCGGATGTCTTGATACGCGTGCAGGTCGGCGCGCGTCGGCGGGGCGATCTGCAGGAACGACACCTTGTTGCGCTGCGCGGCCGTATGCTCGAGCAGGCGCTCGAACGCACGGAACCGCTCGACCAGCCCCTTCGAATAATCGAGCCGGTCGACGCTCATGATCAGCTTGCGCGAATGCAGGGTCGCCTTCATCGTGCGCACCGGCTTGCCGCGTTCGCCCGCCTTCGCGAGCTCGGCGATCTCGTCCGGATAGACGCCGATCGGATACGCAGAGGCGCGCAACGTGCGGCCGAACGCATGCACACTCAGCGGTCCTTTCGCCGACGCGTCGATCGAGCCGCCCGCCTCGTTGATCACGTAGTCGCAGAACGCGCGCAGATCGGGACCGGTCTGGAAGCCGAGCAGGTCGAACGAACACAGCGCCTCGACGAGCTCGCGATGCGGCGGCACCGTCAGCAGCACCTGCGCGGCCGGAAACGGAATGTGCAGAAAAAAACCGATGCGGTTCTTCACGCCTGCCGAGCGCAGCGCCTGAGCGAACGGAATCAGGTGATAGTCGTGCACCCAGATCACGTCGTCTTCGCGCAGGAGCGGCACGAGTTGCTGCGCGAGCCACGCGTTGACGCGGCAGTAGCCTTCGAAGTCGTGCCGGTCGTAATGCAGCAGGTCGGATCGATAGTGGAACGCGGGCCACAGCGTCGCGTTCGAGAAACCACGGTAGTACTGGTCGTAATCGCGCCGCATCAGCGGGACGGTCGCGAAGGTCACCGGACCCCGCTCCTCGAGCTTGATCTGCGGCTGGCCGGAGGTCAGCACGTCGCCGCTCCAGCCGAACCACATGCCGCCGGTCTCTTTCAGCGCGTCGTACACGCCGACCGCCAGACCGCCCGCCGCCGGACCGCCCTCCGAAATAGGCGCCACCCGGTTCGAAACAATGATCAGTCGGCTCATGAAGCGCGATTCCCGATGCAGTATGTTGTTTTCGTTGAACGGGGCCGCCGGCGTCATGCGCCGCGCGCCGCCGCGACGATGGTTTCGAGCCAGTCGAGCAGTGACGACACCGATTCGACGCGCGTGTGCGCCATCGTTTCGCCCGCGCCGACCTTGATCGACAGACCGCCGCGCTCGTTGACGACCGCGAAGCCCTTCTCGTCGGTCAGATCGTCGCCGGCGAATATCGGCGTGCGGCCGGTGAACGGCAGCTCGTCGAGGAACGCGCGCGTCGCGCGGCCCTTGTCGACGTCCTTCGGCTTGATCTCGTAGACCATCTTGCCGGGCTGCAGCACGTAAGAAGCGGGGTAATCGGCGACGAGCCGCTCGGTCGCCTCGCGCGCGACCGGCTCGCGGTCCGGCGCGTTGCGGTAGTGCAGCGCGAGCGCCGCGCCCTTGATCTCGAGCAGCATGCCCGGATGTTCGTTGACGACCTGCGCGAGCACCTGCTCCATGCGCAACAGGCGCTCGTCGTGAAAGCCGATGCGCTGCGTGTCGCCATTCGCATCGCGCCGCTCGGCGCCGTGCAGACCCGCGACCGGCAGATCGGGCATGCCGAGAAAACTGTCGATGCTGTCGATGCCGCGCCCCGACACCACCGCGACCGCGCCATTCGTCAGACTGCGCAGTTCGCGCAGCAGGTCGATCACGCGCGGCTGCACCAGCACGCCGTCCGGTGTGGGGGCGAGTTCGACGAGCGTGCCATCGAAGTCGAAGAAAAATGCCGTCTCGCTCGGAGACAGAACAGCCGGAAGTGCTTGCATCGCCTGGGTTCGCCTTTCAGCCATCTATGGCCGGAAAAGTGTGCGCATCTTACCGCGCATCCGTCAATTTTTCGAGAAAGTAAGCTGGGACTCAAGCCCGATAAGCGATCTATCCATCCGCTTCTGTCGATTGCGTTCAAAAGCGCAACGATCGGGCTTCAACCGGCTTTCAGCAAGCTGCGTCAAATTGATTCGCAAATCGTGCGCCCGGCGCGCTGCGCGACGCTGGCGCCAATTTTGCGCTACAGTCGCTGCCACGCGGACCGTCGGTGTGATGGACATCGTTGCACGCTCTCGCTCAATCGCGTGTCGCGCGCGAATCTTGCGCGGCATGATCGGGCGGCGGTGCGGCCCCCTGCTCCATCGATTCGCGTTGCCTGCTCTTCAATCGAGTCATTGAACCCTGCTTTGTTCCCGATCCTGCCACCCCAGCGCCAGCGGCCGAACCGGTCCCGCTCACGACCCAAGCGACTCACGCACCGCTTGATGCACGGGTTGGCACGCCGGCTTGCGGCGGCAACTGCGCTGGGCACGCTGGTCGCGCTCGCCGCGCTGACCGGTTGCACACAGCGCGCCGAGCCGTGGCAGTTGACCAACGTGACCGGCCACCTGCCGGATCTGGACTTCACCTTGACCGACGACACCGGCCGTCCCGTCAACGCCGCGTCGTTCAGGGGCCGCACGTCGCTGGTTTACTTCGGCTACACGCATTGCCCGGACGTCTGTCCCGAAACGATGGGCCGTCTGATGCAGGTGCTCGGCAAGCTCGGTCCCGATGCGCAGAAAGTGCGCATTCTGTTCATCACCGTCGATCCCGCGCGCGACACGCCGCGGGCCTTGCACGACTATGTCGGCGCGTTCGACGCACAGCACGCCGAAGGGCTGAGCGGCACCGACTGGCAGATCGAGTCGCTGGCCAAGCGTTATCGTGTCGCTTATCAGATGGAAAAGCGCGACCCGAACGGCAACTACGAGGTCACGCACAGCTCCGCCGTCTATGTGTTCGACAGCCGGGGCCGCGCGCGCCTGCTCGCCACCGATCACGACACGCCCGATGCGATCGCGCAGGACCTGCGCCGCATCATCGATGACCAATCCTGATTCTTCTTTGATCCCACTCCATTCCATCATGACGATCAAGCTCAAACCAATCGCTTCCCTCGCCTGCGCGCTCGCGCTGTCACTCGGCGCCGCGTCGGCCGCGCAAGCGGCCGATGCTCACGCGATCAGCATCAAGGACGCGTGGGTGCGCTGGCTGCCGAACAACCTGCCCGCGGCCGGCTATGCGACGCTCGTCAACGCGAGCGACCAGCCGATCGACCTCGTCGATGTATCGAGCGACGACTACGGCGATGCGATGCTGCATCAGACCGTATCGAACGGTTCGACGCAGAAGATGGTGATGGTCGACAAGCTGACGGTGCCCGCGCATGGCCAGGTCGCGATCGCGCCGGGCGGCTATCACGTGATGCTCGAGGACGCGAAGCACAAGGTCGCGCCGGGCGACACCGTGCGTCTGACGCTGAAGTTCTCCGACGGCGAAACAGTGAGCGCGCCGTTCGCGGTCAAGTCGCCGGGCCAGACCAGGTAAGCGGCACGACGGGCCGCCGCCACCGCACGCGCCATCGCCATGAACCTGCTCTACTGGCTCGATCCCTGGGAGTTTTCGCCGACCGTCGTGATCGCGTTGCTGATCCCCGCGATCCTGTTCGTGCGCGGCGCGCGCAAGGCGCGGCTGTCGTTCGCGCGGCGTCTGTCATTCTGGCTCGGACTGGTCGCGCTGTATGTCGTGCTGCATACGCGGCTCGATTACTTCTTCGAGCATGAATTCTTCATGCATCGCTTGCAGCATCTGGTGCTGCATCATCTCGGGCCATTCTTCATTGCGCTGTCGTATCCGGGCGCGGCGTTGCGCGCGGGAATTCCGTTGCGCTGGCGGCAGCGCTTCGTGCGGCCCGCGCTGCAAACACCGCTCGTGCGCACGGCGCTCGACGTCGTCATGCACCCGGTCGTCGCGCTCACGCTATTCGTCGGGCTGATCTATTTCTGGCTGCTGTCGCCGATCCATTTCGTCGCGATGCTCGACTGGCGGCTCTATCGCGTAATGAACTGGAGCATGGCGATCGACGGCCTGCTGTTCTGGTGGCTCGTACTCGATCCGCGTCCGGCGCCGCCCGCGCGTCTGTCTCCGGGCAAGCGCGTGCTCGTCGTGATCGCGGCGATTCCGCCGCAGATCGTTCTCGGCGCATTCATCTTTTTTACGACGCACGAGTTGTATCCGATCTACTCGATCTGCGGCCGGGCGTTCACGTGGCTGAGCCCGATGCGCGATCAGCAGATCGGCGGGCTCCTGCTATGGATTCCGGGTTCGATGATGAGCGTGGTCGGCGCGCTGATCGCGCTGCGTCACTGGATGCGGCTGTCGTCTCGCGGACGCCTGCGCGCCGAGCGGCATGCAAAAGCGGCGCGCGGGCTCACGCATGCGGCGTCGACGACCACGAACGTGCCCCGCTGACCCGTTCGCGTTCACAGCGCGCGCATCCACACATGCGGGATGCCGTCTTCGTCGTGAACCTCCGAGACCGGCTCGAAGCCGAACGCACCGTAAAAGCCTTGCAGATGCGCCTGCGCGTGCAGACGGATCGGCGTATCGGGCCACTGCGCACGGATTTGCGCGAGCGAGCGTTCGAGCATCGCATTGCCGAGACCGATGCCGCGAAACAGCGCGGTCGTCAACACCCGGCCGATGCGCACATCGGCATCCGCCGCATCGGGCAACAACACGCGCAGATAGCCGGCCAACGGCGGCAGCGCCACACCGTCGCCGGTGCCATACGCAAGCAGATGCCAGGCTTCGACGTCGAGCCCATCGATATCGCCATACACGCAGTTCTGTTCGACGACGAACACCGCGCTGCGGGCGGCCAGCATCTCATAGACTTCGACGCTCGTGAGGTTCCCGAACGGCTTCCAGCGCCATTCGAGCTGGGCGAGCCGCGCGGCGGCGGTGTGTTGCGGTTCAGTCATCGGTAGCTTTCAGGGTCAATGCGCGACAGCGCGGGCAACGATCCGCAATTATGCCGCGCGCCTCGTCATCGAGCATGCGGCCTGGCATCCGGGCGGTCGACACGGCTGTCTTCAGTCGCGAAAGCCGCGCACGCGTTCAGAACACCGCTTGCACGGGTCGCGCGAGACAGTCGGGGAGATTGCCGGGGCCGCATAGATGCAGCGCGCCGAGGACCACCAGCGTGCGCTCGCGAACGTCCAGCAACTCGCTCAGCCGCGCGGCCCACGCGCGATTGCGCACGTCGAGAATCGCCTGACGGATGCCGGCCAGATTGAACATCGGCGCTTCGACGGCGATTTGCTGTATCGCGTGCAGATCGCCCTCCAGCCACGCCGCGTGCATCCGTTCGAGCGTGCGCTGCGGTTCGCCGCGGTCGGCCATCAGCATGTCGAGCGCCGCGGCAATGGCTTCGAGCGGAATCGATTCGAGCGCGACTGCGACGTCCCGCGCGGACTCGAGATAGCGATACGGCTTCGCCTGCGCGAGCGCCGAGCGCAACATGCGCGGCTCGACACCCTCGACGACCTGCTGCAGCAGCGTCGGCGCGACGATCAGCGCGGCCCACGGACGCAGTGTTTCAAGCGGCGCGAGCAGGCCATCGGTCGGCCACAGCGCCTGCAATTGCGTCCAGGCTTCGTCGCGCATCCGGGGCCGCAGTTGCGCGGCGTCGGGGTGTGCGTCGGCTTTGAGAAACGGCAGGATCGTTGCTGGGTCGGACTCGAATACGAGCGCGTCGGCCCAGTCATAGGCTTCGGCGACCCATGGCGGCGTTCGACGGTTCGTCGCGGGAAACAGATGCATCGAGCCGAGCAGGCGGACCTGAGTGCCGGTGAGTTGGAAATACATGCGGCTTCAATGAAAACGGGCGATGACAGTGGTGCGATTCTATCGCCCGGCCTGGATAAGGCGCGCCGGCGTGCGTTGCCCTTCCCGTGCGCGCGCCGGACACGCCGTTGAGCGGAATGCGCTGCCCCAATGAATGCGCGAACGCATCAAACGCCTGAACCCGATTATTGCCCGCTCTTTTTAAACGACTCGAGTTCGGTCGTATAGCGCTCGTTTCTCACGCCATTGCTGCCGTAATACTCTTCCACCGATTTCACCCAACGGCCGACTTCCGGCACATACCAAAACGCTTTTATACGTGCGTCCCGTCGCCTGAACAGGACCGAGTTTCTGCGCATGCGTGATCATCGCGGTGTCGCCCTGCTCGACCTGGGTGGCTTGCGTGACCGTCTGCCGCGGCTCGAGTTGCGCGACGCAGTCGCCTTCGGCTTCGATCTTGATCGCCTGGAATTTGCCGGCGGGCACTTCGACGGTTTCCGTTCCGACCACCCGATACTGCGAGTCCCACTTCTGCGAAGCGAATACCCGGTTCGGATGCTGCCCGGCGTATTCGACCGTCCAGCTCTTACCCGGCGACAACGGAAACGCGAACGGCCGGTTCACGACTGTATCGGTGCCGTTCACGCTGCGCTCGCGGCTCCGGTCCGCTCCGGCGATCACTTCGCGTGGCGCCTGCGTCGAACCCGAGATCTTCGATTCGAAATAGATGTGCGATGGCGTCACCCGCAGCACCGTCACCTGCTCGTGCGTCTGGTTCCAGCCCGATGGCCCTCTCTCGCTGGTCGATGTATATGTCCGGCGGTACGCCGCAAGAGAACTACTGCTTCCTGAACACCGCTGCCGTGCAGTCGATTAAATCCGCGCTCAATTTCTGATCGATTCGGAGGAACGTCTGCGGCACGCAGTCGGATCGACCGCTCCGCTCACCTTGATGACGACGATCGACAAGGCTGGCGAAGAGAGGAACAGAAAAACGAAAAGCCCCGACAAGTCGGGGCTTTCGCTTTACATCAAAGACTGGAGGCGCGAGCCGGAGTCGAACCGGCCTAAACGGCTTTGCAGGCCGCTGCATAACCGCTTTGCTATCGCGCCACAAGCGGACTGGAACCTGGACACGGGTTCGCAGATTTATCTGGTGATAACCAGAAGAACCGAAGCTCTGGAAGTTCAGAACAAGCGGCCTTCCAAACAAAAAGGGAAGCGCTGCTTCCCCTGATGTATGGAGCGGGAGACGAGGCTCGAACTCGCGACCTCAACCTTGGCAAGGTTGCGCTCTACCAACTGAGCTACTCCCGCATTGAACTGCTTCACCGCGCTGCCTTTTTTACTTCGCCAAACAACGCGATGCTTCGAATACTGGAGCGGGAAACGAGGCTCGAACTCGCGACCTCAACCTTGGCAAGGTTGCGCTCTACCAACTGAGCTATTCCCGCGTTGTGCTGCATTTACCGCTACTGCTTTACTGCGTCTCCGGTGTTTCACGTTGCGTGCATCGGAGAAACGAGATTATGGAGAATCGACTGAAACGTGTCAACCCCTTTGCCCGTCTGCTTTAAAGAAATATTTCTCTCGTAGTAGTGCGGGGTTCGAACACACTTTTGCGCCCCCCGTGCTCTTCTATTCACACCGTCACGCAATGCCGCCGCGCTCGCGAATCTGCGGCCACGCGAGCTTCATGTAGTACAGCATCGACCAGATCGTCAGGAACGCAGCCAGATAGATCAGCCACAGGCCCCACACGCGCGTGTCGACCGTCACGCCGCCACCGAGCGGCAGCGGGCCATAGAACAGCAGCATCGGAATCGCGACCATCTGGCAAGCGGTCTTGAACTTGCCGAGCGAGTTCACCGCGACGCTCTTCGACGCACCGATCTGCGCCATCCATTCGCGCAGGGCCGAGATCGCGATTTCACGTCCGACGATCACGAGCGCGATCGCGGAATCGATCCGCGTGAGTTGCACGAGCACGAGCAGCGCCGCGGTCACCATCAGCTTGTCGGCGACCGGATCGAGAAACGCGCCGAATGCCGAGGTCTGATTCCATTTGCGGGCCAGAAAGCCGTCGAACCAGTCGGTGAGCGCCGCCAGGATGAAGATCGTCGCGGCCGCGAGATTGCGGTGCGCGGGGCTCATCATCATGTCGGGCAAATAGAACACACCGACGACGAGCGGAATCAGCACGATCCGCAGCCAGGTCAGGAATATCGGGAAATTAAACGGCATGGGGCAGGCGCAGCGTCTGACGAGTGAGTTGCAATTGTGCCGTGTCACAGGGCCTGCCACAAGCAAGCGCGCCCAGGCATGGCCGCGCGGGGGCGGCAAGCGAGCCGCCCCCGGCGCGTGGTTCGCAGCCAGCGCATCCGCAGCGCGACGCCGCGGGTCCGACGAACCGTCGTTCCGATCACGGCGCGGCGTGGCCCGCCAATTCAATGCAGTTGCCGGTAGATCTGCTCGGCGAGTGCCTGCGAAATGCCTTCGACGCTCGCGAGATCCTCGACGCTCGCGGCCACCACGCCGCGCAAGCCGCCAAAGCGCGCCAGCAGGCGCTGACGCCGCTTCGCCCCTACGCCTTCGAGTTCTTCGAGCCGCGAGGTCTGGCGCGTCTTGCCGCGTTTGGCGCGCATGCCGGTGATCGCGAAACGATGCGCTTCGTCGCGGATCTGCGCGACCAGCATCAGCGCGGCGCTTTCCTTGCCGAGTTCGAGCGGCGTGCGGCCGTCCGCGAAAATCAGCGTCTCGAGACCGACCTTGCGCCCCTCGCCCTTCGCGACGCCGACGAGCATGCCAGTATCGAGCCCCAACTCCGTGAACACCTGCCGCGCGATCTCCACCTGCCCCTTGCCGCCGTCGATCAGCACGATGGTCGGCAGCACGCCGCCGGCCGCGGCCGGCTCGGCGGCATCGGCGGCGAGCGCGGGATCGGCGGCCGCGTCACTTTGCGATTCGGCGGCTTCGTCGCTCGCATTCGCGGCGGCCTGCGCGACCATCTTTTCGTAGCGGCGCGTGAGCACCTGGCGCATCGCCGCGTAATCGTCACCGGGCGTGATGCCGGCGATGTTGTAGCGGCGATACTCGGACGACTGCATCTTGTGGTGGTGATAGACGACGCAGGACGCCTGCGTCGCCTCGCCCATCGTGTGACTGATGTCGAAGCATTCGATGCGCAGATGCGCGAGGTCGTCGCACTCCATGCCGAGCGTGTCGGTCAACGCGCGCGTGCGCGCCTGCTGCGAGCCCTGCTCGGAGAGCAGGCGCGCGAGCGCGAGCCGCGCGTTCTGCTCGGCCATCGCGAGCCACGCGCGCCGCTGTCCTTGCGGTTGACGCAGTACGGTCACCTTGTGGCCCGCCTGCTCGATCAGCACGTCGACGAGTTCGCGCGCCGGCGCGTGGCTGACCACCAGCACCGGCGGCACGCGATTGCCAAGGTAATGCTGCGCGATGAACGCTTCGAGCACTTCGGATTCGATGCCACCTGCCGCGCGGCTTTTGCGGCGCTTCGCCGCGGGGCCGGACTCTGCGTTCCCGTCGGTGCCTTCGTCCGCGCCTTCGTCGCTGACGGCGTCCGGGGTCGCTTCGGCAACCTCGTCGATCGCGTCTTCTTCACTACCATCGGCGTCCTCGTCTTCCGACGGCATGTCCTGAGCGATCGCGAGCGCATCGGCCGAGGCGCTCGCCGCCGCGGCCAATGGCGCGACCGCTCGCGCATCCGCCGATGCATCGTCCTGATCGCCGTCTTCTTCGAGCCCGCCTTCCTCCGCCGTCAACGCGCTCTCCACGTGCGTGGGAAAGTACGCCTTGTCGCCGAGATGTCGTCCGCCGCGCACCATTGCGAGATTCACGCACACGCGGCCGCCCAGCGCGACTACCGCGAGAATGTCGACGTCGCTGTCGCTGCCGACTTCGATTGCCTGCTGATGCAGCACCGTCGACAGCGAACTCATCTGGTTGCGCACCGCCGCGGCCTGCTCGAACTTCAGCTCGCTCGCGAACGCATGCATCTTCTGCTCGAGCTCCTTCATCACCTCGCCCTGACGGCCGAGCAGAAAGCGCGACGCGTTGGCGACGTCGCGCGCGTAATCCTCCTCGCTGATGTTCGCGACGCACGGCGCCGTGCAACGGCCGATCTGATGCAGCAGACACGGCCGCGTGCGGTTGTTGAACACCGAGTCTTCGCAGGTGCGCAGCTGGAACACGCGCTGCAGGATCTGGATGCTCTCGCGCACCGCCCACGCGCTCGGGAACGGGCCGAAGTACTGGTTCTTGCGATCGACCGAGCCGCGGTAATAGGCCATGCGCGGAAACTTGTGGCCGGTCAGCTTCAGATAGGGATACGACTTGTCGTCGCGAAACAGGATGTTGTAACGCGGCGTGAGCGCCTTGATCAGATTGTTTTCGAGCAGCAGCGCCTCGGCCTCGGAACGCGTGACCGTGGTCTCGATGCGCGCGATGCGCGTGACCATCATCGCGATACGCGGCGACAGCTGCGTCTTCGTGAAGTAGCTCGATACGCGCTTCTTCAGATCGCGCGCCTTGCCGACGTAGAGCACCGCGCCACTCGTGTCGTAATAGCGGTAGACGCCGGGCAGATGCGGCAGTTGGGCGAGCACTGTTTTCGGCTCGAAGGTGTCGGGGGCGTCGCTGGCTTCGGGTTCGGTCATGCGGGATCGATTGGGGTGGGACTGTCTCGCGCTGCCTCGCCGCTTGCACCGATTGCACCGATTGCACCGATTGCACTGATTGCGCCGCCGGGTGCCCGGCATCGTGCGCCGGGGGGGCATGTCGCGTGTCGCCGATGCGGCCCGCATGGCGGACAAAGGGCGCGCGCGATCGCGAGCGAGGCTTTAGAATCGCCAGTTTAGAACATTCCGCGTTCGTTCGAACCCGCTCCGTTCGCCGGAGTCACCGAGCCAGCCGAGCCGCCATGTCCTCCGTCGCGCCCGATTCCGGATCACCCGCCGCCCCTGCCAACCCGATCGCCTGCGATATCTTCTGCGCGGTGATCGACAACTTCGGCGACATCGGCGTGTGCTGGCGCCTTGCGCGCCAACTCGCGCGCGAGCACGACTGGCAGGTGCGCGTGTTCGTCGACGATCTGCATGCGTTCAGGAGGCTGTGCCCGTCGCTCGAGCTTGAGCGTGCGCGGCAGACGCTCGACGGCATCGTCGTCGAGCATTGGCACGAGCCGTCCCATGTTGGCGATACGCTCGAAGTCGCCGACGTCGTGATCGAGGCGTTCGCCTGCGAACTGCCGCCCGTCTATATCGCGGCGATGGCAGAGCGCGCGAGCGTGCCGCTCTGGTTCAACCTCGAATATCTGAGCGCCGAGGACTGGATCGCCGATTTTCATCTGCGGCCGTCGCCGCATCCGCGCTACGCACTCAGCAAGACCTTCTTTTTCCCCGGACTCGGCCCCGGCACCGGTGGCGTCCTGAAAGAGCGCGATCTCGACGCGGCGCGCGCCGCTTTCGAAGCATCGCCCGCCGCGCGCACCGACTGGTGGCGCAACGTCACGGGCCACGCGCCGCCGCCCGCCGACGCGACGGTCGTGTCGCTGTTCGCCTACGAAAACCCGGCCGTCGACAGCCTGCTCGAACAATGGCGCGACAACGCAAGCCCGATCGTGCTGCTGGTGCCCGAAGGACGCATTTCCGGCGCGCTGGCGCGCTTTTTCGGCCTACCGTCGTTTGCAGCGGGCACCCATGCGACGCTCGGCAACCTCAGCGCGCACGCGCTCGCGTTCACCGAACAGCCTGGCTACGACGCACTGCTCTGGGCGAGCGACGTCAATTTCGTACGCGGCGAGGACTCGTTCGTGCGCGCGCAGTGGGCCGCCAAGCCGTTCGTCTGGCACATCTACCCGCAGGCCGACGACGCCCATCTGCCAAAGCTCGACGCCGCACTTGCGCACTACACCCGCACGCTCCCAGCTGACGCGCGCGCCGCGCTCGAGCGCTTCTGGCACGCGTGGAACGGCGCTGGTCAGCCGGACTGGGCGGAATTCCAGCGCCACTATCCGGCCCTGAAACGGCGCGCCGCTGGCTGGGCGGTCGAACTCGCGCAAGTCGGCGATCTCGCCGGAAATCTGACCTCGTTCGCAAAAACTCAGTTAAAATAAGCGGTTATCCAACGGCCGACGACGCAAGCGCGGCCCGATTAGACCAACTACCCCATGGTCAGCCCGTCTGACCGGTCCCCTCGAAAAACACAGCACGCGTCCCAATCTTCCGGTCGGGCACGCGAATGTCAAAAAAGGGACGTATGTTTGGGCGTGTTGCAGATCGGCGCCACTCGTGTACACGCCCGAACAGGGTAAAAATCAGGTAACGGACAGGTGGAACGCCGAGGCATCACGCCCCCGGGTTTTCGCCGCGAGCCGGTCCCGTTTCACGCATCCGGGCTGCGCGGCCGCTTCCCGCGGCGCGCGGCAGGCGGTGGGCGAAACGCCGAAGCCGCTTGCGCCGTATGCCGTTGAGCAACAGTTAAGCTATTTATCTCGTACAGGACAGTTTTATGAAGACCGCACAGGAACTCCGCACCGGCAACGTCGTGATGATCGGCGCAGACGCAATGGTCGTGCAAAAGGCCGAATACAACAAATCGGGCCGTAACTCCGCCGTCGTCAAGATGAAGTTCAAGAACCTGCTGACCGGCGCAGGCATGGAAACCGTGTACAAGGCGGACGACAAGTTCGACGTCGTCGTGCTCGAGCGCAAGGAAGTGACGTACTCGTACTTCGCCGACCCGATGTACGTGTTCATGGACGCCGACTACAACCAGTACGAAGTCGAAGCCGAAATGATGGGCGACGCGATGCACTACCTCGAAGACGGCATGGCTTGCGAAGTCGTGTTCTACAACGAGAAGGCGATCTCGGTCGAACTGCCGACCACGCTGGTTCGCGAAATCATCTACACGGAACCGGCCGTCAAGGGCGATACGTCGTCGGGCAAGGTGCTGAAGAACGCCAAGCTGAACACCGGCTTCGAACTGCAAGTGCCGCTCTTCTGCAACATCGGCGACAAGATCGAAATCGACACGCGTACGCACGAGTACCGCAGCCGCGCCTAAGCGGCCGCCTACGTCACCCCGCCAGCGCCGGCGCCCTGCCGGCCTGCACAAAAAGCGCTCAATTTTTGGGCGCTTTTTCTTTTCTGTCGCGCCGTGTATGGTTTAGGAAAACTTTACCGGCAAATTTCTCAAAATTACCATCGCGACATCCGGATTTCGCGTTGGGCGCGCGGCAAGCCCTTGATCGATTTCGTCCACGCTCTTTGGCACGATCTCTGCTAGGTGGAGAGAGTTACGCGAGTATCGCTCATTTTCCACTCCTGGGAGAGGCACCATGAACAACGACATCGCTGAAGGTAAATGGAGACAGATGATCGGCAAGGCGAAGACCGCATGGGGCGAACTGACGGACGACGAGTTGACCAAGGCCGAAGGCCGGGCCGACAAGCTCGCTGGTCTGATTCAGGAACGCTATGGCAAAACCCGTGAACAGGCGGAACTCGAAGTGCGCCGGTTTTTCGATAGCAACCGGGATTTCTGACAGGACCAGTGAAGGAACTACAGGCGCCGGCCCGCGTGACTCAAGGCGCAGTGCCGGCGGCTGTCGTTTTTTCATCGCCCAAGGACCGTTCGTTTAGCCCTGTCATCGAGCCCCCAGAGTCCGCGGTGCGCGCCATCAGCGTTGGCGGCGCACCGGGCATTCAACCCATTCATAAAATTGCGCTCGCCATGCCACACGCCCTGATTGTTGAAGACGATCCCAATAGCCTGTCCGGTCTGTCGGCAATCCTCGCCGCCGACGGCTTTTCAGTCGACACCGCGACCACGCTCGCCGAGGCCCGCGGCGCATTGACGCGCTTCATCCCTGACGTCGTGCTCGTCGACCTGAATCTGCCGGACGGCAGCGGCCTCGATCTGTTGCAGCATCTGCCCGCGCATCCGCCGGGCGGCGCGCTTCCGGTGATCGTGATGACCGGCAATGCGACCGTCGAGAGTGCGATCGAGGGCTTGCGGCACGGTATCTGGGACTATCTGCTGAAGCCGGTCAACATTCCGCGCCTGCGCAGCCTGCTCGCGCGCATTCCGCGGCCTTATGAGCTGACCGAGGAGGTCCAGGCGCTGCGCGCGGCGCTGCGTCAGCTTGGGCGCTTCGGCTCGATGCTCGGTCGCAGCGGCGCCATTCAGCACGTGTACGACACGATCGAGCGTCTCGCGCCGACAGAAGCCGCGGTGCTGATCTCCGGCGAGGCTGGCACCGGCAAGCAGATCGCCGCGCGCACGCTGCACGACATGAGCCGCCGCCGCAAAGGCCCGTTCGTCACGTTCGATTGCCGCGGCGCGACCACGGGCGGGCTCAATCGCTCGCTCGACAGCATGCTGTTCGGTCACGAACGCGGAGCGTTCGGCGGCGCCGAGCAGCGCGAGGCGGGCCTCTTCGAACAGGCGAGCGGCGGCACCTTGTTCATCAACGAAATCACCGAGCTGCCGCGCACGCAGCAGGAAGCGCTGTTGCGCGCGCTCGATTCGCAGACCTTCATGCGCGTGGGCGGTACCAGCCAGATCGTGACCGACTTCCGGCTCATCGCGTCGACGCGCAAGTCGCCGCGCGCGGCGGTCGCGGACGGCTCGCTGCATCAGGACCTCGCGCTGCGCCTCGAAGCCGCCGCGGTCATGCTGCCGCCGCTGCGCGAGCGTGGTGAAGATCCGCTGCTGATTGCGCAGGCAGCCGTCGACGAACTGAATGTGGAAGCGACCGCGCGCGGTACGGCCGAGGTCGCGAAGCAGGCGGCGCCGAATTTCCTGCGCGAATGCCTCGCGTACGATTGGCCGGGCAACGTGCGCGAACTGCAGGAGCGCGTGCGGCGCGCTTATCAGGCATCGGGCGACGTGATCGAGTCGTTGCGCGCCGACGAAGCCAGCACGGCGAACGGCCGCGATCTGAACGGCAGTCGCGTGCAGGTGACCGTCGGTACGCCCCTCGCGGACGTCGAAGAAATGCTGATTCGCGCGACGCTCGACGCGGTCGGCGGCACGCGGCATCGCGCGGCGTCGTTGCTGGGAATCAGCCCGAAGACGCTGTACAACAAGTTGCAGCGCATGCGCTTGAACTGAGCGATCGGATCGCGCGTGCTGCGGCTGTCAAGCAAAGCCTGACGGCGGCTCGCACCGTTCGAAGCTGATAAAAAATGGCGCCTTGAATTGCTTCAAGGCGCCATTTCCGTTTATGCAAACGTACTGCGCAGCAGCCTCTGCGCTTCGGCGTACCGTGGCTCGGCCATCAGCTTGCTCCACGTGAGCGCTTTACCGCGCGGCCGCATGCGCTTCAGCCGCCGCTGCGATTCCCTCGCCGGCGTGACGCGCAGCGCGTCGAGCACCTTCTCCGCTTCGTCCGGCTGGTTGCAGATCAGCACCATGTCGCAGCCGGCCTCCAGGGCCGCTTGCGCACCTTCGGTCAGCGTGCCGCCCTGGCGCGCGGCTTCCATCGACAGATCGTCGCTGAAGATCGCGCCTTCGAAGCCAAGCTTGCCGCGCAGGATGTCCTGCAACCAGATGCGCGAGAAGCCGGCCGGCTTCGCATCGACCCGCGGATAGACGACGTGCGCGGGCAGCACCGCGCCAAGCGACAGACCGAGCCAGTCGTACGGCGCGACGTCGTTGCCGACGATTTCTTCGATCGGGCGTTCGTCGACGGGCATCGCGACGTGCGAATCTGCCTGCGCGAATCCGTGCCCTGGAAAATGCTTGCCGCAATTGCTCATGCCGGCGAGCGCGAGGCCGTGGTTCAAACTCTTCGCGAGCAGCGCGACCACGCGCGCATCGCGATGGAATGCGCGATCGCCGATCACCTGCGAGTGCCCATAGTCGAGGTCGAGCACCGGCGTGAAGCTCATGTCGATACCGCACGCGCGCAGTTCCGCGGCGAGGATATAGCCGACCGCGGTCGTCACCTTGGTCGCGTGCAGCACGTCCTGGTCCCACAGCGCGCCGAGCTTACCCATCGACGGCAGCACCGTGAAGCCGTCGGTGCGAAAGCGCTGCACGCGGCCGCCTTCGTGATCGACGGCGATCAGCAGATCCGGGCGAATCGCGCGGATGGCATCGGTCAGCCCGACCAGTTGCGCGCGGCTCTCGTAGTGGCGCGCGAACAGGATCACGCCGCCGGTCATCGGGTGAGCGAGACGCCTTTTGTCATCGCGGTTCAGCGTTTTGCCGACCACGTCGAGCATCACCGGTCCGGGTGTGGTTTTCATCGAATTCCGCTGGAAAACTGTGAGACAACACAAACGCGACCGCCAGCGGCCGCGCTCAACCTTTTCATTCTGTGGCGGAACGGGCGGACGAAGCCCGCGACGCCGACGCCGCCAACGAAGCTTCCGTATCGCCCGGCCGCTGCGTCTCCGCGATCACGAACGACACCGCGTAGTCGCGCTCGTCGCTGATCGTCACGCGCGCCGTGATGCCGCGCGCGTCGAGCCAGTCGGCCAGCTCGCCAGAGGCGACCACCATCGGCTCGCCGCTCGGCCGGTTCAGCGTTTGCAGCGCGCGCCAGCTCATCGGCCAGTGCATGCCGAGGCCGATTGCCTTCGAGAACGCCTCTTTCGCCGAGAAGCGCGTCGCGAGAAACGCGAGACCGCGCGCCGCCGAACGGGCGTGGCGCGCGTGGTACACGCGTAGTTCGTCGGGACCGAGCACCTTCTCCGCGAAACGGCCATTGGTGCGAGTCATCACCGCTGCTACGCGGCTGACCTGAACGATGTCGGTGCCGATTCCGTAGATTGCCATGCGTGCGTCCGTCGCCAGGTTGCGTTACGCGCGCGCGCCGAGACGCGCGGCGACCATGATCGCCTTCATCTCGCGCACCGCGTTGTCCCAGCCCGCGAAGATCGCGTGCGCGACGATCGCATGGCCGATGTTGAGTTCGACGATGCCGTCGATCGCCGCGATCTGCTGCACGTTCGTGTAGTGCAGGCCGTGGCCCGCGTTCACTTTGAGGCCGAGCGTCGCGCCGAATTCGACTGCTCGCACGATGCGCTCGTATTCGGGCTGCTGTTCCGCGGGATCATGAGCTTCCGCGTAACGGCCTGTGTGCAGCTCGATCACCGGTGCGCCGGCTTCGTACGCGGCGCGAATCTGCGTCTCCTCGGGGTCGATGAAGAGCGACACGCGCGAGCTCGCGTCCGCCAGTTGCTTGCATGCGGCGCGCACCGCCTCGAACTGTCCGGCGACGTCGAGACCGCCTTCGGTCGTCAGCTCCTCGCGCTTTTCCGGCACGAGGCAGACGTCGTGCGGTTGCACTGCGCACGCGATGTCGAGCATTTCCGGCGTGACCGCGCATTCGAGATTCATGCGCGTTTTCAGCAGCGGACGCAGCTTGCGAACATCCGCATCGATGATGTGCCGGCGGTCTTCGCGTAGATGCAGCGTGATCGCGTCGGCGCCGGCTTCTTCGGCCATCAGCGCGGCGCGGATCGGATCGGGATAGGACGTGCCACGCGCGTTGCGCAGCGTGGCGACGTGGTCGATGTTCACGCCGAGATCGATCGCGGTCGGCGAAGTCAGGAAGAAGCTCATAGGTTTTGCAGGTCGATCAGGATCTGGCGGGTGGCAAGCGGCGCGCCGCCGAGATAGGTGTTGAGCAGGAAGCGCATCAGCGTTTTGCTTTGCGCGACGGTCTGCGCTCGATGGTAATCGTCCTTTTCCATATCGAGCAAGGTTTGTCCCGTCACTACCGGCCACTGCGCGGGCCATTCGTCCGATGCCTCGCGTACGCCGCGCTCGGGATCGAACACGTAGCGGCCGTCGGCGAGCACCGCTTTGCGTGCGACCGTGCGGTCGAGCGCCATCGCGTAACCGGTCTCGCGTAGCAGCACGCGTTCGAACGAGCGCAGCACCTGCACCGGCGGCTCATCGTGCGCGAGCCGCGCCAGCGTGACGACGTAGTGATGGAACAACTGAGGATGCGGGTCTTCGCGCGCGCAGAAACGCACCAGCAGTTCGTTGACGTAGAAACCGCACAGCAGCGCGTCGCCGGTCAGCGGCAGCATGCCGCCGACCCATTCGGCGCCGGTCAGCGTGCGCATTTCGGACTTGCCCGACCACGCGAGCGACAGCGGCTGGAACGTTTGCAGCACGCCGCGCAGCGCGGAGTGCGGGCGCTTCGCGCCCTTTGCGACCAGCGCGAGACGGCCGTGATCGCGCGACAGCACGTCGATGATCAGGCTGGTCTCGCGATACGGATAGCTATGCAGCACGAACGCGGGCTGCTCGGTGATCCGATATTCGGATGTGGAGGTGCGCGGCACGCGGCGCGCCGGCGTTTTGCGTGGCTCGCCATCGTCGGCGGGTGCGCCTTTCGCGCTTTTTGGGCTTTTTGCGTCGGCCGACGATTTCCTCGCGCTACGCGCGGGCCGAGACGGTTCGTGCTCCGGCTGATCCGAAGCCTCGTCTGAATTGAGCGTCATCCACGCGTCATTCGTACCCATACGCACGAAGCCCGGCTTCATTGTCGGCCCAGCCGCTCTTCACCTTGACGAAGGTTTCGAGGTACACCGGCCCGTCGAACAGCTTTGCCATGTCGAGGCGAGCCTCGGTGCTGATCTGCTTCAGCTTCGCGCCCTTCTGGCCGATGATCATCGCCTTGTGCATGTCGCGATCGACGAGGATCGTCGCGAAGATACGGCGCAGCCGCCCTTCGGTTTCGAACTTCTCGATCAGCACGGTGCTCGTGTACGGCAGCTCGTCGCCGGTCCAGCGGAAGACTTTCTCGCGCAGGATTTCGGCGGCAAGGAAGCGCTCGCTGCGATCGGTCAGGTCGTCCTCGCCGTAGATCGGCTCGCCTTCCGGCAGGAACGGCTTGACGGTGGCCATCAGACGTTTGATGTCGTCGGAATTTTTCGCCGAGAGCGGCACGATCTCGTTGAACTCGCGCAGCGTGCTCATCTGCTGCATGAACGGGAACAGCGAGTCTTTATCCGACACGCGATCGAGCTTGTTCGCGATCAGCAGCGTCGGGACCTTCGCCGGGATCAGATCGAGTACCTTCTGGTCGTCAGGGCCGAAGCGGCCTGCTTCGATGACGAACAGGATCGCGTCGACCGAGGTCAGCGTCGACGTAACGGCGCGATTCAGCGAGCGGTTCAGGGCGCCGCTGTGTTTGGTCTGAAAACCGGGCGTGTCGACGAAGATGTACTGGGCGTCTTCGAGCGTATTGATGCCGGTAATGCGATGGCGCGTGGTCTGCGCCTTGCGCGACGTGATGCTGACTTTCTGGCCGACCAGCGCGTTCATCAGCGTGGACTTGCCGACATTCGGGCGGCCGACGATCGCGACCATGCCGCAGCGAAAACCAGTGGGAGTGGGAGCGTTCATATTCGGACTACGGCAGGTTCAGTCCGGCGCGCGCGACGCGCACGCCGATGGCAATCAATGGCCCGCATCGGCGACGCGCGTTTGCACCGCGTCGGCGACGCCGGGTTCGTGTTCGGCAGGTGCCGGGGGCACCGAGACAACCGACGCGGGCGCGGCGGTCACGCTCGACGCAGCAGTCCCCGGCGCGGCCTCGCGGCTGCGCTGACGGTCTGCGCTGCGAGCGTGTGACGGCGTGTCGGCTTTGAGGTCGGGGGTTTGGTCCGCTGCGGGTTTTTCGGCCGGCTTGTCGACAGGTTTCTCGCCCGCGTGGATCGAAACCTTGTCGGCCCTCTCCGTCTTTTCGGACTTTTCGGCGCGCTCCGGCTTGTCCTGTCCGCTGTACTCCACATGCGCGGCACGAATTACAGCCAACGGCGCACCGGCGGGACCCGGCGCGGCACGCTCGGCCGCCGGTCTTTCAGCGGCTGATTTTTCCACGAAAGGTTTGTCGGCGTGCCCTTCCAGCGCGACAGCCGCGCGCCCTTCACCGCGCGCGCTCTTGCGATCCGGTGTGCGCAAATCCAGTGCAGCCTGTACGCCGGTCACGCCCGGCACGATTTCCTGCAGGGCATTTTTCGCGGCACGCGCGCCCTTCGAGCGCTTCGGCTTCGCGACCACGGCAGGCGCCGCGGCCATCACTTCGTCGAGCGCCTTCTTTGCGGCCGCCTGCTCCGCCGCGCGACGGCTCGCGCCGGAGCCGGACACCTTGACGTCCAGCTTCGGCACCGTACATTCCACTTCGAACTGCTGATTGTGCGCCGCACCATGCGTGGCGACGACCGTATAAGTAGGCAACGCGATCTTGTGGCCCTGCAGATACTCCTGCAGCAGCGTCTTCGCGTCCTTGCCAAGCGTGCGCGGGTCGATATGGTCGAGAATCGGTACGTAAAGGCGCTTGATGACCGTCTGCGCAGCCTCGAATCCGCCGTCCAGAAATATCGCACCGAGCACCGCCTCGAGCGTATCCGCGAGGATCGACGGGCGGCGGAAGCCGCCGCTGCGCAACTCGCCCTCGCCGAGGCGCAGGCCCTCCGAAATATTGAGTGCCTGAGCAATCTCGTAGAGGGACTGCTGTTTGACCAGATTGGCGCGCACGCGAGACAGGTCGCCTTCGTCGAGTTTGCCGAAACGTTGGAACAAAAGCGCAGCCACCGCGCAATTCAGAACGGAGTCGCCGAGAAATTCGAGCCGTTCGTTATGCGTGGAGCTATGACTGCGGTGTGTTAGAGCCTGGCGCAGCAATTCCGCATTGCGAAATTCGTAGCGCAAACGGCTTTCCAACGGAGATAGGGGCATGGGCAGAGTATAACGCGGGCGCCTGACCCGGCGGAAACACGGGGCGCCAGCGGAAAAAGCGTGGTGAAACGACGTTACCGCGAGTTCTTAAAGTAGCATGACAACACGCCGCGACCGAGATAACCGGGTGCCGGTTATTCGCGCGGCGTGTGAGAAGCGCTCATGAAGCGATCAATGCACGCGACTCACTGGAAAGGGCCGATGCGCCGCAGATCGCTGAAGTTCATCCAGATGAAAAATGCGCGGCCGACGATATTGCGTTCAGGCGCAAAACCCCAGTACCGGCTATCCGCGCTGTTGTCGCGGTTATCGCCCATCATGAACAAATTGCCCGGCGGCACTTTGCAGATCACGCCACGCGCGTTGTACTGGCAGTTGTCGCGATACGGATAATCTTCCGCACCAACGATGAACGGCGGCACCGCCGGATTATTCAGAATCGCGTTCTTGCGGCCGTCGATATCTTCCTCGAACTGCTTCGCATAACCGAGACGCTCTTCGTCGAGATAATCGGGCAACGGCGTTTCAGGCACCGGCTTGCCGTTGATCGTGAGTTTCTTGTCCTGATACTCGATCACGTCGCCGGGCAGACCAATGACGCGCTTGATGTAGTCGACCGATTCGTCTTTCGGATAACGGAACACCACCACGTCGCCGCGATGGACCGGACTGCCCTGCGTGATCCTCGTGTTGGTAATCGGCAAACGTAGACCATATTCGAATTTATTGACGAGGATGAAGTCGCCCACCAGCAGCGTCGGCACCATGGAGCCCGATGGGATCTTGAACGGCTCGATCACGAACGAGCGCACGACGAACACCACCAGAATCACCGGAAAAAAGCTCGCCGTATATTCGAGCCACCACGGCTGACGCAGCTTGTCGTCGCGCAGACGCGCGCGCGTTTGCGCGGCGTTTTCATCGGCGAAACGCTCGCCGATGCGTGCCTGCTGACGATCGAATTCGGCGACTGCGGCTTCCGCCTCGCGGCGCCGTTTCGGCAGGAAAACCAGTTTGTCCGCGACCCATGCGACACCCGTCAAAACGACGAGCACAAAAAGAATCAACGCAAAATTCATAGGGTTCCGTTATTCAACTTATTTGTCTTCGACACGCAGAATAGCGAGGAAAGCCTCTTGCGGGATTTCAACCGAGCCCACCTGCTTCATTCGCTTCTTGCCCGCCTTCTGCTTTTCAAGCAGCTTCTTCTTACGCGTGATATCACCGCCGTAGCATTTTGCCAGCACGTTCTTACGCAACGCTTTAATGTTTTCGCGCGCAATAATGTTCGAACCGATCGTGGCTTGAACCGCTACGTCGTACATCTGACGCGGAATCAGCTCGCGCATTTTCGCCGCCACTTCGCGGCCGCGGTACTGGCTTTGCGAACGGTGCACGATAACCGACAGCGCATCGACCTTGTCGCCGTTGATCAGCATGTCGACCTTCACGACGTCCGACGCGCGGTATTCCTTGAACTCGTAATCCATCGACGCATAACCGCGCGAAATCGACTTCAGACGGTCGAAGAAATCGAGCACGACTTCACCCATCGGAATTTCGTACGTAAGCTGAACCTGACGACCGTGATACTGCATGTTGATCTGGTTGCCGCGCTTCTGCGTACACAACGTGATCACCGCGCCGACGTAGTCTTGCGGCATGTACAGGTTCACGGTGACGATCGGCTCGCGCACTTCCTCGATCTTCGACGGCTCCGGCATCTTGGCCGGATTCTCGACCATCAGGGTCGTGCCGTCGCGCTGCAGGACTTCGTAGACCACGGTCGGCGCCGTCGTGATCAGGTCCATGTCGAACTCACGTTCGAGACGTTCCTGCACGATTTCCATGTGCAACAAACCGAGGAAGCCGCAGCGGAAACCGAAACCGAGCGCCTGCGA
The DNA here is from genome assembly GCF_014397655.1 of Paraburkholderia sp. UCT31. Classification (NCBI taxonomy): domain Bacteria; kingdom Pseudomonadati; phylum Pseudomonadota; class Betaproteobacteria; order Burkholderiales; family Burkholderiaceae; genus Paraburkholderia; species Paraburkholderia sp. UCT31. The sequence continues at coordinate 81,578 of NZ_VZQP01000011.1, read as the reverse complement.
CACTTCCGGTTCGTACTGCAGCGACGCGTCGTTCAGCTTCAGCTTTTCGAGCGAATCGCGCAGCGCGTCGTACTGATTCGCTTCGACCGGATACAGACCCGCGAACACCTGCGGCTTCACTTCCTTGAAACCCGGCAGCGGCACGGCCGCCGGCTGGTTCACGAGCGTAACCGTGTCGCCGACCTTCGCCGCCGCGAGTTCCTTGATGCCGGCGATGATGAAGCCCACCTGCCCCGCCGACAGTGATTCGAGATCCTTCGACTTCGGCGTGAACACGCCGATATGTTCAACCGGATACTGCGCGCCGGTTGCCATCAGCCGGATCTTGTCCTTCGGACGCAGCGTGCCGTTGACGATGCGCACCAGCATCACGACGCCGACGTAGTTGTCGAACCACGAGTCGATGATGAGAGCCTGCAGCGGCGCTTGCGGATCGCCCTTCGGCGGCGGCACTTTCGCGATCAGCGCTTCGAGCACGTCTTCGACGCCGAGGCCCGTTTTCGCGCTGCAATGCGTCGCGTCGGTCGCGTCGATGCCGATCACGTCCTCGATCTCGGCGATCGCGTTTTCGGGGTTCGCCGCCGGCAGATCGATCTTGTTCAACACCGGCAACACTTCGACACCGAGTTCGATGGCCGTGTAGCAATTCGCGACGGTTTGCGCCTCCACACCCTGGCTCGCGTCGACGACGAGCAGCGCGCCTTCGCACGCGGACAGCGAGCGGCTGACTTCGTACGAGAAGTCGACGTGCCCCGGGGTGTCGATCATGTTCAGGTTGTAGAGCTGCCCATCGCGCGCGCGATACGACAACGCGGCGGTTTGCGCCTTGATGGTAATGCCGCGCTCGCGCTCGAGATCCATCGAGTCGAGCACCTGAGCTTCCATCTCGCGGTCGGACAAACCACCACAAATCTGGATGATGCGATCGGCGAGCGTCGACTTGCCATGGTCGATGTGCGCGATGATCGAGAAGTTACGAATATGATCCATTCAGTGCCGATCAAGCGAAAAGGCGCGCCCCGGACAATAGCGGAGCACGCCTTGTAAGTAGGTGAAAATCTTATCTATTTTAGCCGAAAAGCCCATCGGCCGGCGCATCTTGCGAAGCGCAGGCCTCAAGACGGCGTAGAGGATGCGAGAAAATTACCGCGCGCATCGCAGTGAGCCGCGGCAAAAATGCGCATGGATCGCGCGAAACCAGATGCCGCGGGGGTGTGTATCAGGATGCCGCCGCGACACGCGACGCATGTGCAGCCAATGCTGCCCGCACGGGCGCTTCGTCGAGATGGTAGTGGCACAGTTCGACGCCATCGCAAACCAGCACCGGCACCAACTCGTTGTAACGCGCTTCGAGCAACGGATCGCTGTCGACGTCGATCACCGCCAGCTGCGCTCCGAACTCGGCCAGCATTGGCTCGAGCGCAGCGCGCATGTCCTCGCACAGATGGCACCACGCGCGCCCATAGAGCGTGAGCGATGCCGTCTTCGTCATTTCTGCGCGCTGCGCGGACGAATCGGCACGAACTGCGTGTTGTCGCCGCGACGAACCAGCAACGCGACCATCTTCTGCGAATCGAGGTGTGAAGTCAGCTCGTCGAACTGTTTCGCGCTCGTCACATCCGTATCGCCAACCCGCAGGATGATGTCGCCCTTTTGGAGCCCGACACGCGCGGCCGGACCGTCGACCGCATCGATCTGCACGCCGTTCTGAATCTTCAGCGCTTTCTGCTGATCGGCGGGAATGTCGCTGACCGCGATGCCGAGCGCGTTGGTCGCGCGCTGCTTCGGCGCTTGCGGCTTCTTCTGATCCGCCTTCGCGACCTTGTCCGGCTGCATTTCTGCGATCGTGACCGGCAGTTCGCGCGTTTGACCCTTGCGCCAGATCGTGATCGACGTCTTCGTGCCCGGCTTCGTATCGCCGACCATGCGCGGCAGGTCCGTCGCCGTGTCGACCGAATGACCGTTGAACTTCAGGATGATGTCGCCCGGTTGCACGCCGGCCTTATCGGCGGGTCCGCCCGGCTCCACGCTGCTGACAAGCGCGCCCTGCGCCTTCGGCAAACCGAGCGACTCGGCGACGTCCTTCGTCACTTCACCAATCGCCACCGCGATGCGGCCGCGCACCACCTTGCCCGAACTCTTCAGCTGATCGGCCACGCGCATCGCCTCGTCGATCGGAATCGCGAACGAAATGCCCATGAACCCGCCGGTGCGGCTATAGATCTGCGAATTGATGCCGATCACCTCGCCCTGCATGTTGATCAGCGGACCGCCCGAATTGCCCGGATTGACGGCCACATCAGTCTGGATGAACGGCAGGTAGTCGCCGGTATCGCGCCCCTTCGCGCTGACGATACCGGCAGTCACCGTGTTTTCGAGACCGAACGGCGAACCGATCGCGACGACCCATTCGCCGACGCGCACCTTGTTCGAGTCGCCGATCGTGATGGTCGGCAGGTTCGACGCGTTGATCTTCACGACCGCGACGTCGGTACGGTCGTCGACGCCGATCAGCTTCGCCTTGAATTCGCGCTTGTCGGTCAGCGTCACGTAGATCGTGTCCGCGTCGTCGATGACGTGCGCGTTGGTCATCACGTAGCCGTCCGCCGACAGGATGAAGCCCGAGCCGACCCCGCTGTTCTGTTCGGCGTCCGAGTTGTCCGGTGAATCCGGGCTGCCGCCACTACCGCCGCCGCCCCCGTTATCACCCCCGTGCGGCGATTGCGGTGACTGCGGCAACGGAATCCCGAAGAAGCGCCGGAAGAACTCCGACATGTCGCCGTCGTCCATACCCGGCGGCAGGCCGCCGCGGGAACTACCGTTCGACACGCGCGTTGTCGTGCGAATGTTGACGACCGCCGGGCCAACCTTGTCGACGAGGTCGGTGAAGTCGGGCAGGTTGGCAGCGGGAGCCGCCGATGCCATATGCGGCACAAGCGGCAAACACGCTGCCACCACTACGGCCGCGAGGAATTTGCGCACCGAGAAAGTCGTCATATCGTAGCAAGCCGAGGGATTTCAGGATTCGGAAGGGTTACTTCGGAGCTTTGTATTCTATGGCAGACGCGAACTGCTGCAATGTGGTTTGGGGCACTTCACCGAGCAGGGTAATCCAGAAGTCGCCCTGACGCTTGACCAGTACGTGCGTCGCGCCGCTATCGCCCGTGCCTTCCTTACGCGTATTTTTCTCGACGGGCTCGACGAACACCGAAATCGCTGCGAGGCCGTCGGAAAACACGGCCTGGTCGACCGGGATCGGAGGCTGCCCCGCCTCGCGCGACGCCATCGGACGACGCAACTGGCGGATCATATGGAAGCCCGGTACCGACGGCATGATTTGCCAACCCTGCGCGGCCATGTCGACCGGCTCGACTGGCGGACGCACTACCGTCCAGCCCGTGAGATTGCGGATGCCGTTGACGATGCCCGTCTTGTCGACCGGCACGCCGATGCGGACCTGCGAAAACGACAACTGCTCGAGCACCTGACCGCTCGGGTCGAGCGTCTGCGCGCGCAACAGCAGACCGGACTTTTTGTCTGCCCACAGCTTGTACGCGAAGCGGTACGCGTCTTTCGGATCGAGTTCCATCACGAGGCTGTCGACGCCCGCGACGCGGTCGTCGTCAAGCATCTTCGGCTCGTAGACGGACAGCACCTGCTCGCCGTTCACCGACAGCAGCGCAGGGAATGAGTCCTTGTTCTGCCGTTTTTCGAAGACCACGATACGCCGCTCCGGCAAGAACGTGTACATGTCGTCGTTGTGACGCAGCATTTTGCGCGGCTTGCCGTCGAGGCTTTCGAGCTGCTCGAACTCGCCGTCCGTACGCGTGGAGTAATGTGCGATGCGCGACGTCTGCACGAAACTGCCGCGCTGATAGACGAACGCGCCCTCGTAGTTCTGCTGCTGGGCGGCCTGACGGATGCGATCGAGCAGTTCCGCGGCCGTGCGACGGGCGACGGCAGGATCGTCTTGTGCGAAGACCCGCGGTGCAGCGGACAACAACACGGCTGCGCAGAACAGAAATGCTGGCAACCGCCCCCAGATAGTCGTTATATTGAACCGCGGAGTCTGCATCAAACTATTGGCCCTGCGTGGAGACTGAGGCAGCGCGAATCACCGGCATCGAGCCTGCCATCGCCGGTTGTTGCGCGAATTGCTGATGAGCTTCGAGGTATTGATCGAGGCTCGCGTCGCGAATGATGTTGGAGTCTTGCGCGGGCACCGAGGCCATGGCGACACGCTGCACCGCGTCGCCGTGCGATTGGAGCGAAGCGAGCTGCGCACCCGGACCACCCGGCACGCCCTGCAGCTGCGGCACGACGATCCAGGTCAACGTAGCGGCCGCGGCAGCGACGGCAAGAGCCGGCACGACTCTCCGGCGCAGCCCGAGCAGGCGGCGCGCGACCGATGCAGACGCGGCGGCGGGCGCCAGCACATGCGGCTCGCTTTCAAGACGCGCGGCAAACCCGCTCAGAAAGGCACTGCTCCGTGCGGGGCTGACTGCCAGATCGTCGGAACGTAGCGCGTCGCCGATCAGGTGGTAGCTCGACCAGGCAGCGCGATCATCGCCGCCCAGCTCCGCAAGAAACTTGTCCAGATTCAGATGCTCTTCGCCGAACAACTCACCGTCGACGAAAGCGGACAGACGCTCGCCGTGCGAGCCTGCTTGCGATTGCATCGAGACCGACCCCATGATGCTCTCCATCTTCCAAATACCCCGTAGTGACACCACTAATCCAGATATTGCACCGCTGCCCCGCCAAGCCAGCTGGACGTTCGGAAACGTCTACCAACGCTTGCCTTCGGGTGTGTCAAGCAACGGTCGCAATTTTGCCGCAATGGCTTCGCGAGCGCGGAAAATTCGTGATCTGACTGTGCCAATCGGGCAACCCATCATCTCGGCGATTTCCTCGTAACTCAAACCCTCAATTTCTCGGAGAGTAATGGCGGTGCGCAATTCTTCCGGTAAAACCGCCATCGCAGCATTGACCGTCTCTGCGATCTGCTTGCTCATCAACATCGACTCAGGTGTGTTGATATCCCTTAGTTGGTCGGCATCGGAGAAAGTTTCAGCTTCTTCAGCATCCGCTTCGGTCGAGGTCGGCGCGCGCCGGCCCTGGGTGGCAAGGTAGTTCTTCGCGGTATTGACCGCAATCCGGTACAACCACGTATAAAACGCCGACTCGCCGCGAAACTGCGGCAACGCGCGATACGCCTTGATAAAAGCGTCTTGCGCGACGTCTTCGACTTCGGCGGGGTCCCGCACGAGACGCGAGATCAGCCGGAGAATCTTGCGGTGGTATTTGGAGACCAGAAGCTCGAACGCGGCCTTGTCGCCCTTCTGGACGCGCTCGACCAGCACCTGATCAATTTCTTTTTCGCTCACCTGATAAATCCGTTAACTATAGGGCGCATGGCGGGGGACCATTGTAGCGTCCCCCTCGTGAGGGCACGTTACTACGGTAACAGCGGTTACAGTCGTTACAGTCAGGCGCCGGCCGCACGCCGGCCCAGCACGGAAAGTTCGCGGAAAACAGTGGACGGCAGCGCGTCCGCGGCGAGCAGCAGGGAGCGCCTGCGACCCGTCGGTGCGCGCATGAGGCCGCGCCTTCGACCACCCTCGGGATCGAGCTCAAGCACCAGCAAACGGCCGCTCCACTGCGCGCAACCGACCATGCGGCCCCGCGCGAGCAACTCACCCGCGTGGTTCCAGGCGGAAATCTCGCCCATCGCGACATGCAGCGCGATGGCCTGCGCCGCGTCATGCCTCGCCGCGCAGAGCATGAGCAGTGCTGCGACGGCGAGCGTCAACGGAGCGGCCTGTCTCGCGCCCACTCGCGGCGCGAGACAGGTATAAACGGCTAACGTCGCAATCAGCACGAACGCTCCCACCGCGGCACGCATTGCGATAGAGCGACGCAGCGTGATCCGCTGCGCTGCCCTACCCAATGTTGCCGGTGCGGGGGAAAGCGCCGGCGAAGCCGGCGTCGTGAACCGACGCGTCACCCGAGATCAGGCGATCCGGCGCGCTTGAACACCAGCGTGCCGTTCGTGCCCCCGAACCCGAACGAGTTCTTCAGCGCGACGTCGATCTTCATTTCCCGCGCGGTGTTCGCGCAGTAATCGAGATCACAGGCCGGGTCCTGGTTGAAAATATTGATGGTCGGAGGCGACACCTGGTGATGCACGGCGAGCACCGTGAACACCGACTCCAGACCGCCAGCGCCGCCCAGCAGGTGACCCGTCATCGACTTGGTCGAGTTGACGACCATGTTCTTCGCGTGGTCGCCGAACGCCCGCTTGATGCCGGTCGTTTCCGCCAGATCGCCGAGTGGCGTGGACGTGCCGTGCGCGTTCAGGTAGCTCACCTGATCGCCGTTGATGCCCGCGTTCTTTAGCGCTGCGAGCATGCAGCGGCGTGCGCCGTCACCGTCTTCGAGCGGCGCCGTCATGTGATACGCATCGCCGCTCATGCCGTAGCCGCCGATTTCCGCGTAGATCTTTGCGCCACGCGCCTTCGCGTGCTCGTATTCTTCGAGCACCATTACGCCGGCGCCTTCTCCTAGCACGAAGCCGTCGCGGTCCTTGTCCCACGGACGGCTCGCGGTAGCCGGATCGTCATTGCGTTGCGACAGCGCGCGCGCCGCCGCAAAGCCGCCGATACCGAGCGGCGACACGGTCGATTCCGCGCCGCCCGCGATCATCACGTCGGCGTCGCCATATTCGATCAGGCGCGAAGCCTCGCCGATGCAGTGCAGACCGGTCGTACACGCGGTAACGATCGACAGATTCGGACCCTTGATGCCGAACTTGATCGACAGGTGGCCGGAGATCATGTTGATGATCGAAGCCGGCACGAAGAATGGCGAAATGCGACGCGGGCCGCGATTGAGCAATTCGGTTTGGGTGATTTCGATCATCGGCAGACCGCCGATGCCCGAACCGACCACCACGCCAATGCGCTCCGAATTCTCGTCGGTGACTTCGAGGCCGCTGTCCTGCATCGCCTGGATGCCCGCAGCCACGCCGTAATGGATGAAGGTATCCATGTGGCGCGCTTCCTTACCGGGGATGTAGTCCTCGATATTGAAGCCCTTCACCTCGCCGGCGAAACGAGTCGAGAAGTTCGACGCATCGAACTTCGTGATATTGGCAATCCCAGACTTGCCGGCGACCAGATTGGCCCAGCCATCGGCAACATTATTGCCAACAGGCGAAATCAGCCCCAGGCCTGTAACAACAACACGACGGCGGCTCACGGTAACCCCTTTTTCATAGATGACAAAAAGCAAAAGCCACAGCGGCCACAGGAATCGCCCTGTGTGCCCTGTGGCTGTTTAAGTCGGCAATCGCGCGGAAAGTTGCGCTGTCAACATCGCTGGCTCCTGCGTGGCAAGCGGTGCGACGTATGGTGTGCCAATGGACACGCCCGATAGCGTCGACCCTGCTGGCGCCGGCAAGCGGCACGGCAGGGCGTCATGCGCGGCCCGTGCAGAAACGCAGGCGCGAATGACCTTAGGCCTTGACGTTTGCGCGAGCGTAGTCGATCGCTTGCTGAACGGTGGTGATCTTCTCGGCTTCTTCATCTGGAATTTCCATGCCGAATTCGTCTTCGAGGGCCATCACGAGTTCAACGGTGTCGAGCGAGTCGGCGCCGAGATCGTTCACGAACGACGCTTCGTTCTTGATTTCCGCTTCCGCAACGCCCAGTTGTTCCGCGACGATCTTCTTGACGCGCTGTTCGATATTGTCCATTACCCCTCCAAGGGAAAAGAAGTTCAAAAATACAGGTGCGCGCATTTTATCAGGTTTGACCCGGCAAAAAAGCGGCGCATCGGGTTCCTGTCAACGCATGCGCCTCGTGCTTTCCGCAAACGCATCAAGGCGCGGATAGTAACCGAAATTGGTTACTGCATATACATGCCGCCGTTCACGTGCAGCGTCGTGCCGGTGATGTAGCCCGCTTGCGGCGACGCGAGGAACGCGACCGCGTGCGCGATGTCTTCCGGGCTGCCGAGACGGCCGAGCGGAATCTGCGTTTTCAGCGCGGTCTGCTGCTCTTCGGGCAGCGCCTTCGTCATGTCGGTATCGATGAAACCAGGTGCCACGCAATTGACCGTGATGCCGCGGCTGCCGATCTCGCGCGCGAGTGCGCGCGTCATGCCCGCGACGCCGGCCTTCGCGGCCGCGTAGTTGATCTGCCCCGGGTTGCCGGCCGAGCCGACCACCGACGTGATATTGATGATCCGACCGCCCTTCGCTTTCATCATCGGGCGCAGCACCGCACGCGACAGACGGAACACCGACTTCAGGTTGGTGTCGACCACGGCGTCCCAGTCGTCGTCCTTCATGCGCATCGCCAGTTGATCCTGCGTGATGCCGGCGTTGTTCACCAGCACGTTCAGCGCGCCGAATTCCTTGACGGTGCCGTCGATCAGCGCTTCGGCCGCGGCCGCGTCGTTGACGTCGAGCACCGCGCCGCGGCCGTTCACGCCCGCCGCCTTGAACGCTTCGGTGATCGCCGTCGCGCCGCTTTCGCTCGTCGCGGTGCCGATCACCGTCGCGCCCTGACGCGCGAGTTCCATCGCGATCGCACGGCCGATGCCGCGCGATGCGCCCGTCACGATTGCGATCTGCTTGTCGAGAGTCTTTTCCATCTGTCAGTCCGGATGCCCTTCAAATAGGGCTCATTGATTCTTGTTGATTCGTCTGTCGAGGGATGCCGCGCCAGCGCGGCATTGCTCTGTCGATACCCGTTCGCGAATGCGCGCTCAGTCTGCCGTCACGAGCTTCAGCGTTTCTTCGAGCGACGCCGGATCGAACACCGACGCGCCGACGAGATTGCCGTCGATGCGCCTGGTCAAACCCGCAAGGACCTTGCCCGGGCCGCATTCGATCACGTGCGTGACGCCCTGCGCTGCCATTGCCTGTACGCATTCGACCCAGCGCACCGCACCAGCTGCCTGGCGCACGAGCGCGTCCTTGATTTTGGCCGGCTCGTTGACCACGGCGACGTCGACGTTGTTGATGACGGGAATCGACGGCACCTGCACGTCGATGCTCGCGAGGTATTCGCGCAATTGATCCGACGCCGGCTTGAGCAGCGACGAGTGGAACGGCGCCGACACCGGCAGCGGTAGCGCGCGCTTCGCGCCCTTCGCCTTCGCGACTTCGCAGGCTTTCTCGACCGCGGCTTTGTGGCCCGCGATCACGACTTGCGCCGGCGCATTGAAATTGACCGCTTCGACGACGCCCGCCGCCGACGCTTCCGCGCAGACCGCGCGCACCGTGTCGTCGTCGAGGCCGAGAATCGCGGCCATGCCGCCTTCGCCCACCGGTACCGCGGTTTGCATCGCCTGCGCACGGAAACGCACGAGCGGCACCGCGTCGCGGAACGCAAGCGCGCCGGCCGCGACGAGCGCCGTGTATTCGCCAAGGCTATGGCCGGCGACGAGCGCCGGCGCCGGGCCGCCCGCCTGCTGCCACGCGCGATAGATAGCGTAGGCCGCGGTCAGCATGACCGGCTGGGTATTGGTGGTGAGATTGAGATCTTCGGCGGGGCCTTCGGCGATCAGCTTGCCGAGGTCCTGGTTGAGTGCGTCGGAGGCTTCCTGAACCGTCTCACGCACGATCGCGTAATCGGCGAATGCGTTGAGCATGCCGACCGCCTGCGAACCCTGCCCAGGAAAAACGAACGCGAATTTCATATCGTCCCCAAAATCTGTTTAATCGGATGTGGCGGCCGGCCGCGGCTGCCAGATGGCGCGCGGTGTTATTCCGGCCGCACGGGCGCCGCCAGCGACGCCCCGGAATGCGTCGTCCCGCTCAGTAGCGGATGACCGACGCGCCCCACGTGAAGCCGCCGCCGACGCCTTCGATCAGCACGTTATGGCCGCGCTTGATGCGGCCGTCGCGCACCGCGACGTCGAGTGCAAGCGGAATGGACGCCGCCGACGTATTGCCGTGCTCGCCCACCGTGACGACCATGCGCTCCTGCGGCAGGCCGAGCTTGCGGCAGGTGCTTTGCATGATGCGGATGTTGGCCTGATGCGGAATCAGCCAGTCGATCTGCTCGGGCTTCAGATCGGCTTTTTCCAATGCTTCGATCGCGACCTTCTCGAGCACGTTGACGGCAAGCTTGAACACCGCCTGACCGTCCATGTGCAGGAAGGCGCTGCCGGCGACCACGCCGCCATTCACGTTGCCCGGCGTGCACAGAATGTTCGAATGGCTGCCGTCCGCGTGCAGCGCGCTCGAAAGCACGCCCGGTGCGTCGGACGCTTGCAGGATCACTGCGCCGGCGCCGTCGCCGAACAGCACGCAGGTGGTGCGGTCGTTGAAATCGAGAATGCGCGAGAAAGTTTCCGCGCCGACCACGAGCGCCGTGCGATGCTGGCCGCTGCGAATCAGGGCGTCCACCGTCGCCACCGCATAGGCGAAGCCGGAGCAGACCGCCTGTATGTCGAACGCGGCACCGTGATTCTTGATCCTGAGCTTGTTCTGCAGCAGGCAGGCGGTGCTCGGGAACACGAAGTCCGGCGTGGAGGTGGCGACGACGATCAGGTCGATGGACTGCGGATCGACGTCCGCCGCTTCGATCGCTCGCTGCGAGGCGATCAACGCGAGGTCGCTGGTCGTGACGTCCGGCTCGGCGAAGTGACGCGCATGGATGCCCGTGCGCGCGACGATCCATTCGTCGCTCGTTTCAACGCCTTGCCTGGCGAGACGCTCAGCAAGATCCTGATTGGTGACGCGGTTGGGCGGCAGACAGCTGCCGGTGCCCAGCACGCGGGAGTAGATTGTGGATTGAGCCATTATGCCTTCGAGGATTGCGCAGCGTAGGGCTCGGCCGGCTGGCCTGCGATCGGGCTTGCGTGACCCGCACCGCTTGCGTCGCGCGCCGCCTGTTCGAGAGAACTCGCGTTCTCTTCCATCGCTCGCGCAAGGCGCTCCAGCACGCCGTTTTTGACGGCATCATACCCGCGTTTGATAGCCCACTCAAACGCGTAGGCATCGGCTGAACCGTGGCTTTTGATCACGAGACCGCGCAAGCCGAGCAGCGCGGCGCCGTTGTATTGCCGATGATCGACGCGTTTCTTGAAGCGCATCAATACCGGCAGCGCGAGCACCGCCATCACCTTGGTCAGCCACGAACGGCCGAACTCTTCCTTGATGATGTTGGACAGCATCTGCGCGAGACCTTCCGACGTCTTCAGCGCGACATTGCCGACAAAGCCATCGCAGACGATCACGTCGACGGTGCCCTTGTAGATGTCGTCGCCTTCGACATTGCCATGAAAGTTGAGTGTACTCGCACGCAGCAGTTCGCCGGCGCGCTTGATGATGTCGTTGCCCTTGATGACTTCTTCGCCGATGTTGAGCAGGCCGATGGTGGGCCGCTCTTTTCCTTCGAGCGCGGACACGAGCGCGTGCCCCATCTCGGCGAACTGCAGCAGATGCTGCGGCTCGCAGTCGACGTTGGCGCCCAGGTCGAGCATCATCGTATAGCCGGTGGGATTAGGCAGGGCAAACGCGATGGCCGGGCGTTCGATGCCCGACAGCGTTTTCAGCACATAGCGCGAGACCGCCATCAACGCGCCGGTATTGCCGGCGGAAATGCAGGCTTGCGCCTCGCCTTCCTTGACGCGGTTCAGCGCCACGCGCATCGACGAATCTTTTTTCTTGCGCAGCGCGACCTCGACCGGGTCGTCCATCGCGACGACCTCGGTAGCAGGTACGACGGTCAGCGCCGGCAGATCCTGAGCCTTGAGCTTCTTCAGCTGCGCACGAATCGCACTTTCAATGCCGACGAGCAGCAACTGCGCGTCGGGATGCGAACGAACGAAGTTGACGGCAGCGGGAACGGTCACGGACGGGCCGTGGTCGCCTCCCATGCAATCTATCGTGAGCTTTACTGTCATGGAGTGCGACGAATTTCAGACACAAAAAAGCGGCAGTTGAATGCCGCCTTTTTGCCGAACCGGGAAAATGTCAAGCGAGCCGATCGCTACGCGAAACGCCACAGGGCGCATCGCAGTCAACGATTAGTCGTTCTTCGTCTTGACGACTTTCTTGCCGCGATAGTAGCCGTTCGGGCTAATGTGGTGACGTAGATGCACTTCGCCCGTGCTCGGCTCGACGGCCAGCGGCGCTGCCGTCAGGAAATCGTGCGAACGGTGCATGCCGCGCTTCGACGGCGACTTCTTGTTTTGTTGAACTGCCATGACTAAAACTCCAAAAAATTTTCCGAATTCTAACACAGCCCGACACGGACTTAACCACTGGCCGAATGGCCAATGCGCCCGCATCGCGCCCCCTGCAACTGTTTAGCGCTTCTTGCCGCCCGGTTCGTCGCGTTTCAGACTTTCGAGCGCCGCGAACGGATTGCGCCGCTCGCTGGACTGGTCCGGCTTGCTGGCATCGCCAGCTTCTTCCTGCGCGGCTTCGTCGCCCTCGCCTTCGCTACCGTCCGTGCCCGAGACAAGGCTCTCGTGCACTTCGGGACAGACCTCGTGTTTGGGCACGAGCGGCAAGGAAAGCAGCAACTCTTCTTCGATCAAGTCGATGAGATCGAACTGGCGCGAACCGACGACCACCTCGACTTCATCCTCGTCCAGCGGAAACTCTTCGGCTTCCGCCTCCGTATTGACGATCCGGTAAGTTGCATCGACGTTGAACGCCTGCGAATACGGCGTCAAGCACCGCTGGCATTCGAGCCACGCGGCACCGTGAATCGCCAGCCGCAGATAAGGCTGGGAACCTTCGGTGCCATCGTCCTGCAATTCCGGCTGCGTCGTCCCTTCGGCCTGCCATGTGAACGCGGTGTCGCGATCTGGCGCTTCCGCCGGGACTTCGTTTAACATGCGCGGCAGTTGCGAGACGCGCACGACACCCGCGGCCTGACGCCCGCTCCGCGCAAATTCGAACAGATCGAGTTCATGCGGGTCGGACAGACCTGCAGGTTTGCCAGGATGTTGAGTCATGTGCGCTCCTGCGTCGGCAAGCATGTTGCCGGGGTGATTCGCGAAGGATGATCAGATCCGCCGCGAAGATAATCCGGTGTGCGGGGCAGTCAGTGGGGCCCGCGGCCGTTGCGTTCACCCTGCCGGACTTTCTTCAACCTTCCGACTGCCGAAAGCCGCTGAACGCGCCGAGACCCTTCAAGTGCAAGCATACCGTGAAAAGCCCGAAATCATATCCGTTTTGTCTTTTCGAGTCAAACACTTAAGGCCGTACGTACGGGAGCCTCGCGCGACCCCGTACGACCCGCCGCTCCCGTTGCCCGCAAACTATGCCTGAATCCTCCAAACGCCCGCCACGCCTGATTCTGGCGTCGAGTTCGCGGTATCGCCGCGAGTTGCTCGAACGCCTGCGCGTGCCGTTCGACGTCGTCGTGCCTGCGATCGACGAAACCCCGCTCGCCGCCGAAACGCCCGAAGCCACTGCGCTGCGCCTCGCCGAAGCCAAAGCGCGTGCGGTCGCCCAAGGCCTCGCCGCCGACGAACATGCGCTCGTGATCGGCTCCGACCAGGTCGCCACCTACGACGGCCTGCAGATCGGCAAACCCGGCACGCACGACAGGGCGCTCGCGCAATTGCAGGCGATGCGCGGCCGCGACGTGTTGTTCCACAGCGCGCTGTGTCTGTTCGACAGCGCGACGGACAGCGCGCAAACGGTCGAAGTGATCACCCGCGTGCGCTTTCGCGATTTGCCGGACGCGGCGCTCGACGCCTATCTGCACGCTGAAACACCGTACGACGTGGCCGGCAGCGCCAAATCCGAAGGGCTTGGCATCGCGCTGCTGGAGGCCATCCATTCCGACGACCCGACCGCGCTCGTCGGCCTGCCGCTCATCGCGCTGTCGCACATGCTGCTCGCGGCCAACTACCCGCTTTGGGGGGCCCGATGACCGGTACGCTCTATCTCATTCCCAACACGCTCGGCGAAGGCGACGCAAGCGCGCTCGATCTGGTGCTGCCCGCGTCCGTACGCGCCCGCGCGGCGTTGCTGCACTATTACATTGGCGAAAACGCCAAAACCACGCGCGCGTTCCTGAAGAAAGTCGGCCCCGATCGGCCGATTCAAGAAATCGAGATTCGCGAACTGAACGTCAATACGCCGGCCGGCGAAATCGACAAGCTGCTCGCGCCGCTGCTGTCGGGCACCGATGCGGGCCTCGTCTCCGAGGCTGGCTGCCCGGCAGTCGCGGACCCGGGCGCGCTGCTGGTGCGACGCGCGCACGAGCGCGGCGTAAAGGTCGTGCCGCTGGTCGGGCCGAGTTCGATTCTGCTCGCGCTGATGGCATCGGGGCTGAACGGCCAAAGCTTCGCGTTTCACGGCTACCTGCCCGTCGACGTCACCGAGCGCGCCAAACGTCTGCGCGATCTCGAGCAGCAGTCGCGCAAGAGCAAGCAAACGCAGATCTTCATCGAAACGCCGTACCGGAATCGCGCGCTGCTCGATACCTTGCTCGCGACCTGCGCGCCGTCGACGCTGGTCTGCGTGGCGGTCGATCTGACGCTGCCGAGCGAAGTGATCGCAAGCCGGAGCGTCGCCGACTGGAAAAAGAAGGCGGAGATCGACCTGCATAAGCGGCCGGCGATTTTTCTGATTCTGGCAGCCTGAACGTAGGCGCCGGCCAGGCAGTTGAGGGCGACCTGGGGCCCGAAACTCACAACGCAAAGTCCGCGCGATCGGCCAAAACCGACCGCGCGGGCGTCTTTTTAAAACTGTGGATTCAACGCAGATTCATTTTCGCGCCGAGCGCCATCGCCCGAACCGCGCCGGCGCCGACGGCCGCGCCGAATTTGCGGGCAACGCGATCCGTAATGCTCTCTTTCACCGTGTAATCGATGATATCCGGCGCTTTGAAGATCTCCCGCGCGACGTAATCTGCATCGCCAAAACCGTCCGCGAGTCCAAGTTCGACGCTCTTCTGCCCCGTCCAGAATAGACCCGAGAACATGTCCGATGTCTCATGCAGACGCTTGCCGCGCCCTTGACGCACCGCGTCGATGAACTGCGCGTGGATCTGATCGAGCATAACCTGCGCATGTTCGTCCATCTTCGGCGTTTCGGGTGAAAACGGATCAAAAAAGCCTTTGTTCTCACCCGATGTGTGCAGTCGGCGCTGAATCCCCAACTTGTCCATCAGGCCGGTGAAACCAAAGCTGTCCATCAGCACGCCGATCGAACCGACGATACTCGCCTTGTCGACATAGATCTTCTCCGCCGCCGCGGCCGCGTAGTAGCCGCCGGACGCGCATATGTCGCCGACAACGACGTACAGCGGAATAGACGGATATTTGCCGCGCAATCGCCGAATTTCGCTGTTGATAATGCCCGCTTGCACTGGACTGCCGCCCGGGCTGTTGCAATAAAGAATCACGCCGGCTGTATCGGAATCTTCAAACGCGGAATCGAGTGCAGTGTTGATATCTTCGGCGTTCGCACTCGCATCCGTTGCGATCTCGCCATCAAGCGAAACCATTGCCGTATGACGGCCAGTCGTGGCGACCCGCTCGCCCGAGAGGTTCAGCGCACCCCATACCGCCAGTGCGAGCACTGCGAGGAACACGAAGCGGAAGAAAATCCGCCAACGTCGCGCGGCGCGTTGCTCGTTGATCGCGGCGAGCGCGATGCGCTCGAGCGCGGCCCTTTCCCAGCCGGGCTGGTCGGCGGATGCACGGGAGCCGCCTCCCGAGGCAGGGTTCTTTTCGGGGGTCAAATTGTCGGACATGCGGGCAGTTGAAAAATGGAAGAGGAAATCAGCGCGTGACCGGCAGCAAATCGCCGTCAGGCAGCCAGAATACCGCACGGCCCTCGAGCGTATCGCGTTCCTCGACCTGCACGGGACGCAATCTGCCCCCGCGACACGGACCACCGACGCATTTGCCAGTATCCGGCGCGTAAATCGCGCCATGTGTCGCGCACATCAAGTATAAGCCGGACGATTCGAAGAACTGCCCTTCTTGCCAGTCGAGCTCCATCGGCACATGAGCGCAACGGTTCAAATAGCCGTAGGCGCAGCCATCATAGCGGACGAAAAACACCACGGCATCCTGCCCGCCGAGCCGCGCGTCGCGCCGGATGCCGTCGCCACCGTCGACCAGCTCGTCGGCCGCGCAAATGCGCACTGCCTGCGCAGCCGCGGCAGTAGCAGTATCCACGCCGTCGGCGCTCATGCGTTCTCCCGCAGCCAACCGGACAGATCGCTGATGCTCGACGCCACGAACTTCGGTGACATCGCACTCAGCGAATTCGCCGGATGCGCGCCATAAGTCACGCCAATGCCCGCCACGCCGGCGTTGAGCGCCATCTGCAGATCGTGTGTCGTATCGCCGATCATGACCGTGCGCGCCGTATCCTGCCCCAATTCGCGGGTGAGCTCGTGCAGCATGGCCGGATGCGGTTTCGAGAAGGTTTCGTCAGCGCAGCGCGTGCCGTCGAACAGGCTCGTCAGGCGCGCCTGGTCAAGCGCGCGATTGAGCCCGACGCGGCTCTTGCCGGTCGCGACCGCGAGCAGATAGCCGACGTCGCGCAACTCCTGGAGCATCTCGCGCACGCCGGGGAACAGCTCGGTAGTCTGGTCTTTTACAAGAAAATGAAAGCGGTAACGCTCAGAAAGCCGCGGGTAGTCGGCCGGATCGAGCGTCGGCGCGGCAAGCTGCAGCGCGTCGCGCAGGCCGAGGCCGATGACGTAGCTCGCGGCTTCGTCCGCGGGAACCGGCAGGCGGAGATCGCGGCACGCCGCCTGGATGCTGCGCGTGATATGCGCGGTGGAATCCATCAGCGTGCCATCCCAGTCAAACACGATCAGATCGAATTGCTCTCTAGCCATGCAAGGTCGTCTCCGGGTTGAACCCAGTGCGTAGTTCGTTGAGTTGTTCTATAAAGCCGCGGCAGTCGGCAGGCAGCGGTGCCTCCAGCTGCAGCGGCGCGCCCGTCGCAGGATGCGTGAGCTTGAGCCGGTAAGCGTGCAGAAACATCCGCTTGATGCCGGGCTTCGCGTTGGCGCGCGCAAGCGCCTTGTTCAGCGCGAAATCGCCATATTTGGCGTCACCGACGATCGGTAGTGCCAGATGCTGCAGATGCACGCGAATCTGGTGCGTACGCCCCGTCTTCAGTTCCGCCTCAAGCAGCGCATACTCCGACCAGCGCTCGACCAGATTGAAGATCGTGTGCGAAGCGAGGCCATCGGCCTGCACGCGCACGCGGCGCTCGCCGTCGGCGGTCAGGTACTTGTGAAGTGGCTCCTTTACCGCGCGGCGGCGACCCCAGTCGCTCGCCCATTCGCCGTGCACGCACGCGTAGTAGCGCTTGTCCATCCGGTTATCGCGAATCTGCTCGTGCAGATTGACGAGCGCCGCGCGCTTCTTCGCGAGCATCAGGATGCCCGAGGTCTCTCGATCCAGTCGATGCACGAGTTCCAGGAATTTCGCCTGCGGCCGCGCCTCGCGCATCTGCTCGATCACACCGAACGCGACACCGCTGCCCCCGTGGACCGCAACGCCGGCCGGCTTGTCGATCACGAGCAGATGCTCGTCTTCGAACAGGATGTGAAAGTCCGGCGCGGGCACGGGCACGCGGGCTGCGGCCTGATTCGGCTGCGCGACGCGGATCGGCGGCACACGCACCAGATCGCCCAGTTCGAGCCGGTACTGCGCGTCGATCCGGCCCTTGTTCACGCGCACTTCACCGCTGCGCAGGATGCGATAAATATGGCTTTTCGGCACGCCCTTGCAGACGCGCAGCAGGAAATTGTCGATGCGCTGACCAGCCGAGCGGTCGTCGATTTCGATCAGCGAAACCTGGTCGCTTGAAACCGAGTCTTCGACCGCGCCTGCAACCGATCTCTGGGATGTTTTGCCTAACTCTTTCATTCTGAATATAATTTGCCCAGCAGTCCGCGACGGCCGGCGCAGTGTCCGGAATGCGGCGGATTGCGCGAGCGCAAGCGATAAACCGTTATTTTACTTGCGCCGGGGTCTGGTTGCTCGCCCTGAAAATGAGATGCAACAAGTTGCACGCACGAAGTCAGCTCCCGGCAGGGACGGCGCCCGCAGGCGCGTTCGGTCAAGGTCGGCTTCGACGGTAACGGAATTTTGGTAAAAAAGAATTTAGCTTTCAGCTTCGTGATCCGGGTGGTATGACGCCCAGCTGGACGAAGCTGCAAGTCGCGAAAATACGGCGTGCGCCCAAGGCGTCTTGTAGAAAGTACAAGACATGGCGACGTCAAAAGAAGGCGAGACACCCCCAGCAGGAAAAGACGCGCCGCCTGCGCGAACTTCCCGTTGCGGCATGACCGCGGACTTCGGCCCTTCGCTCGCGCGCCCATTTGGCGCGCCGGCTTCAGAGGGCGAAGACTTATGAAGGTCTGCTGGCTAAACGCGGCGTGTCAGGCCATGATTTGAAGCCGTGTTCGCATGTGCCCTGCGGCACCGTGCCCTTTTTTATCGGGCTGTGCCCTCTCAGGCAATTCTCCCGCCATCTTTCCCGCTCCAGCGTGTTTGTGAAAACACAATAAGACGCGACACGCCTACTCTCCCCGCTCTCGCGACTGACAACCGCGCAGCTGGGCCGGCGAGGCCGCTCTGGAGTCGTTCAATGAAACGAATGTTGTTCAACGCGACGCAGCAGGAAGAGCTGCGCGTCGCCATCGTCGATGGGCAAAAACTCATCGACATCGATATCGAAACCGCCGGTCGCGAACAGCGCAAAGGCAATATTTACAAGGGCATCATCACGCGCATCGAGCCGTCGCTCGAGGCCTGCTTCGTCAACTACGGCGAAGACCGTCACGGCTTCCTGCCGTTCAAGGAAGTCGCCCGCCAGTACTTCCGCGATGGCGTCGACATGCGTTCCGCACGCATCCAGGACGCATTGAAGGAAGGTCAGGAACTGATCGTCCAGGTCGAAAAGGAAGAACGCGGCAACAAGGGCGCAGCCCTGACCACGTTCATCTCGCTCGCCGGCCGCTATCTGGTGCTGATGCCGAACAACCCGCGCGGCGGCGGCGTGTCGCGCCGGATCGAAGGCGACGACCGTCAGGAACTGCGCGAAACCATGGCGCAGCTGCAACTGCCGGAAGGCATGAGCATCATCGCGCGCACGGCCGGCATCGGCCGCAGCGCCGAAGAGCTGCAGTGGGACCTGAACTACCTGATGCAGCTGTGGCGCGCAATCGAAGCCGCGTCGCAAAGTGGCACGGCCGGCCAGCCGATGCTGATCTATCTCGAATCGAGCCTCGTGATCCGCGCGATTCGCGACTACTTCCAGCCCGATATCGGCGAAATCCTGATCGACACGACCGAAATCCATGACCAGGCCCGCGCCTTCATGGACATCGTGATGCCGGACAACGTCGGCAAGGTAAAGCGCTACCACGACGACGTGCCGCTCTTCTCGCGCTTCCAGATCGAGCACCAGATCGAAACCGCGTACTCGCGCACCGTGCCGCTGCCGTCGGGCGGCGCGATCGTCATCGACCACACCGAAGCGCTCGTCGCGATCGACGTGAACTCGGCGCGCGCCACCAAAGGCGCGGACATCGAGGAAACGGCCGCGCGCACGAACCTCGAAGCCGCCGACGAAGTCGCTCGCCAGCTGCGTCTGCGCGACCTGGGCGGCCTGATCGTGATCGACTTCATCGACATGGAATCGGCCAAGAGCCAGCGCGAAGTCGAACAGCGCCTGAAAGACGCGCTGAAGCACGACCGCGCCCGCGTCCAGATGGGCAAGATCTCGCGCTTCGGCCTCATGGAACTGTCGCGTCAGCGTCTGCGTCCGGCGCTGTCGGAAGGCAGCCACGTCACGTGTCCGCGCTGTAACGGCACGGGCCACATCCGCGATACCGAATCGTCCGCGCTGCAAGTGCTGCGGATCATTCAGGAAGAAGCGATGAAGGAAAACACCGCGGCGATCCACTGCCAGGTGCCGGTCGAAGTGACCGCCTTCCTGTTGAACGAGAAGCGCGCCGAAATCAACAAGATCGAGTCGCGTTTCAAGGTCAACGTCGTGCTGATCCCGAACAAGCACCTCGACACGCCGCACTACAAGCTCGAGCGTCTGCGTCACGACGACGCGCGCCTCGACGAGCCGCGCGCATCGTGGAAGATGGCCGAAGAAGCGGCCCGCGAACTCGAATCGGAAACCGGCTACAGCAAGCGCGCTGAGGAAGTGAAGCCGAAGCAGGAAGCGGCGGTCAAGGGCATCACGCCCGAGAAGCCGGCTCCGAGCGCGCCGGCCCGCCCGGCGGCTATCCCCGCTCCGGTCGCGGTGACGCCGGCCAGTGGCGGCTTCATCGGCTGGCTGAAGAATCTGTTCGGCATGCAGCCGGCTGCTCCGGCACCCGCGGCGCCGGCCACCACCGACAAGCAGGCCCGTCCGCAACGCGGTGAACGCACCGAGCGCGGTGAGCGCACGGGCGAGCGCGGCGGCGATCGCAACCGCAATCGCCGTGGCGGCGCAGGCGGTCGCGACGCGGCAGCGCGTGGCGAAGGCGTGACCGGCGGCCGTCAGGCGCAAGGTCAGCAGCCGTCGCCGCGTCGCGAGGAACGCGAAGGCCGCGAGGCACGCGAGGGCCGCGAACCGCGCGCGCCGCGTGAGCAACGCGAACCGCGTGAGGCCCGTGAACTGCGTGAGGCTCGCGAGCCGCGTGAAGCGCGTGAACCGCGCGAGGCTCGCGAACGCGACACCCGCGGCGCCGAGCGCGCGGAAGCCGTCGAGGGCACGGCACGCGGTGAGCGTCGCGAGCGTGGCGAGCGCGCTGAACGCGTCGAGCGTGGCGAGCGTCGCAAGCCGCAGGCGGAAGCCGCCTCGGCGCTGACGCAAACCGACACGCAAGCTGCCGACGAACTGGCGCGCAACCGCGCCGCAGCGGGTGAAAACGGCGTGCCGGTCGATCAGGAAACAGTCGCACGTGACGGCGAAGAGCGTCGTCGCCGCCGCCGCGGCCGTCGTGGTGGTCGTCGCGAGCGTGAAGAGGACGTGAATGGCAATCTCGCGGCGGATGTCGCGGAAGCCGAAGGCGACAACGTTGCCGCCAGCGACGAAACGCCGGTGCGCACCCAGCAGCCGGTCGAGCACACGCCTGCAGCCAGCGAAGCGAAGGAAGTGACCCCGGTCGAAGTGGTGGTCGCCGCCGTCGCAACGGAAAGCGCCGTCGTGGCCGAACTGCATGCGGCAGCCGAAACGCCGGCTCTCGCCGCGGAAAATGCCGCGAAGACCGAAAAGGTCGTGCCGGTCGAAGAGGCCCCGGCCGCGTCCATCGAACCCGTGGCGGCGGAGCCGGCTATCGAAGCGCCAGCGCAGGCAGAGCAAGCCGCGTCGGCCGCGAGCGAACCGGTTACGCCGGCCGCTTCGGTCGAACCCGCCGCGCATGCCGAATCCCCGGCAGTCGAGCCGGCCCTGGAAGTGCAGCCGACCGTCCCGACCGAACCGCGAGCCGTCCCGGCTGCGCTCGACACCGCGGCTCCGGCCACGATCGTCGAGGCACCGGCAGCCGTGCCGGCACCGCAGGCCGAAATCGTCGAGCCGCAACCGGTCGTCGCAACGGAACCGGCCGTGGTCGAACCGGCGCCCGTCGCCGCGGCCCCGCAGCCGGCCCCCGTCCGCAGCGCAGCCCCCGCCGCCGCATCGGCCGACGCCTTGCAGCCGATCCTCGAGCAGGCTGGCCTGATCTGGGTAAACACCGACGCCGACAAACTGCGTGCCGCGCAGGAAGCGGCGGCGCAGACGGTCAAGCCGCCGCGCGTGATCCGTGAGCGCAAGGCGCTGCCGCCAGACGACCACACGCCGATGCAACAGGTCGAAACGATCAAGCATCCGCAGTAAGCCGCGTCGTTGTTCGTGAAAAAGCCCGCCCTTTCCGGCGGGCTTTTTCTTTAGGCGGTCATTTGTCGCCGCGAGCCGCGCCGCGCCGCTCCCCGTATACCCCGACAACGTCCGTCGCGCATCTGCCGCCACCGGCATTTCCGATAGAATCAAATCATCCCCGTCCGTTAAAGCACCTGACGAAGCATTTCATGTCACGACGCATCATCCCTGTTGCCGATCTCAGCGCGGCGCCGGTCATCACCGGCCCAGTGCAGACACCTAGCGGCGTGCTGCACGATGCGCTCGCGCGTCCGCTGCACGATCTGCGCATCTCGGTGACGGACCGCTGCAACTTCCGCTGCGTGTATTGCATGCCGCGCGCAGTGTTCGACAAGGACTATGCTTTCCTGCCGCACAGCGCGTTGTTGAGTTTCGAGGAGATCGAGCGGCTCGCGCAGTTGTTCGTCGCGCATGGCGTCGAGAAAATTCGCCTGACCGGCGGCGAGCCGTTACTGCGCAAAAACCTCGAATTCCTGGTCGACCGGCTCGCCCGGTTGACCACGCCTGCGGGCCGTCCGCTCGATCTCACGCTGACCACCAACGGCTCGCTGCTCGCGCGCAAGGCGCGCAGCCTGAAGGACGCCGGCCTCACCCGCGTGACCGTCAGCCTCGATGCGCTCGACGACGCGCTGTTCCGCCGCATGAACGACGCCGACTTCGCGGTCGCCGACGTGCTCGATGGCATCGCCGCCGCGCAAGCGGCCGGTCTCGCGCCGGTCAAAGTCAACATGGTCGTCAAACGCGGTACCAACGACGGCGAAATCGTCCCCATGGCGCGTCATTTCAAAGGCACGGGCGCGGTGCTGCGCTTCATCGAGTACATGGACGTCGGCACCTCGAACGGCTGGAACATGACCGAAGTGCTGCCCTCCGCCGAGGTCGTCACGCGCATCGCCGAGCATTTCCCGCTGGTGCCGCTCGAAGCGCACAGCGCCGCCGAAACTGCGCAACGCTGGGGTTATGTCGACGGCGGCGGCGAGATCGGCGTCATTTCGAGCGTCACCCGCGCGTTCTGCGGCAATTGCACGCGCGCGCGTTTGTCGACCGAGGGCAAGCTATACCTGTGCCTGTTCGCATCGACCGGACATGACCTGCGCGCGCTGTTGCGCGGCGGTGCGAGCGATGCCGGGATCGCCACCGCCATCGCCGAAATCTGGCAGGGCCGCGGCGACCGCTACTCGCAGCTGCGCGGCAGCCAGCCGGCCGATCAGGGCGAGCCGACCAGGCGTCGCGTCGAAATGTCCTACATCGGCGGCTGAGCGGCCGACGCATGTCCATCCCCCGCGAACAGATCACTGGGCTCGTGCTCGCGGGCGGGCGCGGCACGCGCATGGGCGGCGTCGACAAGGGCTTGCAGCCGCTGCACGGCGAACCGCTCGCCGCTCACGTGCTGCGGCGCCTCGCGCCGCAGACCGGCCCGCTGATGATCAGCGCGAACCGCCATCCCGACACCTATGCGGCGCTCGGCGCGCCATATCGCGCAACGCTCGTCGCCGACACCCTCCCCGACTTTCCCGGCCCGCTCGCCGGCATGCACGCCGGACTGCGCGCCGCCGGCACGGCGTACCTGCTGAGCGCGCCCTGCGATTCGCCGTGGCTACCGGCCGACCTCGCCGCGCGCCTCGCGGATGCGCTCGACGCGAACCACGCCGACATCGCAACGGTCACCACTGTCGACACCGGTGGAGAAACCTCCCTGCACCCGGTATTCGCGCTGATGCGCACCGCCGTCGCGGACGACCTGGCCGCGTTTCTGGCCTCCGGCGAGCGCAAGGTCCGCGCGTGGTACGCGCGCCACAAGACGGTCGAAGTCGTCTTTGCCGACGAGCGCGCGTTCTACAATGCCAATTCGTTACAAGAACTCGCCGACCTCGAACGCAATCGGGGCCCCGGCTGACATCCGCTCCGGCCGCACGGCAACAGCCGCGCCCGTCACCGGTCGCGACGCCCAGCCATTCATGACCACGCTCAACGACTTTTCCCGCTGCGTCGCGCAGTACGATCCTCATGCGCTACCCGTCCCGGCCGCTCAGGCGATCGTCCGGCAGTGGGCGACGCCGGTCGCGGCCGTCGAGCGCCTGGCGTTGCGCGATGCACTCGACCGCGTGCTGGCCGCCGACATCGTGTCGCCGATCGACGTGCCCGCGCACGACAACTCCGCGATGGACGGCTACGCGTTCAATCACGCGGCGCTCGCGGCCGCTATGCGAGGCGGCGCGGACAGCGTCGAGCTGACGGTCGCCGGCAAGGCGCTCGCCGGTCATCCGTTCGCGGGCCGCGTCGCGGCGAACCAGTGCGTGCGCGTGATGACGGGCGCCTGCATGCCTGCCGGTTGCGACACCGTCGTGCCGCAGGAACAGGCGCAGCGCGACGGTGCGGATTCCACGTCGATCCGCTTCGCCGCCAGCGCGGTGGCGGCGGGTGCGAACCGCCGCCGCGCCGGCGAAGATCTCGCGCGCGGCCACGTCGCGCTGCATGCCGGCCGCATCGTGCGCGCCTCGGACCTCGGCCTGCTCGCGTCGCTCGGCATTGGCGAAGTCAGCGTGCGGCGGCGTTTGCGCGTCGCGTTCTTTTCGACCGGCGACGAACTGCGCTCGCTCGGCGAGCCGCTCGACGCGGGCTCGGTCTACGACAGCAACCGCTACACGCTGTTTGCGATGCTGCGGCACCTGAACATCGACGCGCTCGATCTCGGCGTCGTGCGTGACGAGCCGGCCGCGCTCGAAGCCGCGCTGCGCAGTGCCGCGGCCAACGCCGACGTGGTGCTGACTTCGGGCGGCGTGTCGGTGGGCGAAGCGGACTTCACGAAGCAGCTGCTACAGACCTTCGGCGACGTCGCCTTCTGGAGTCTCGCGATGCGCCCCGGCCGGCCGCTCGCGTTCGGCCGCCTGTGGTCTGGCGCACAGCCCGGGCTCGGCAAACCTGCGCTATTCTTCGGCCTGCCCGGCAATCCGGTCGCCGTGATGGTGACGTTCTATCAGATCGTGCGCGAAGCGCTGCTGCTGATGGCCGGCGCGACGCCGCGGCCGCTGCCGGTGATTCACGCGACGAGCCGCGTGGCGGTGGGCAAGCGCGCGGGCCGCACCGAATTCCAGCGCGGCATCGCCGAACAGGACGCGCACGGACACTGGCACGTGAGCCCGACCGGGTCGCAAAGCTCAGGCGTGCTGAGCTCGATGAGCGAAGCGAACTGCTTCATCGTGCTCGGCCACGACGAGGGCGACATCGCCGTCGGCGATCGCGTGTCGATCATGCTGTTCGACGGTCTCATCTGACGTTCCAGGCGGCGCATCGATCGCACGACATCGGCACCACAGCAGCACTTCATCGACACGCCACCCACTATCGCTACTACGACACACGGGTTTGACTTACATGAAAAAACAGATCTCGTTCATCGCACCAGGACAGACGGCCAAAGCGCTGATCCTCGTGTATCTGACGTTCTCGGTGCCGATCGTGCTGCTCGGCGTGGTGGTCGCGTTCGTGCGCTATGGCTCGGTCGAGCTGAGCACGGTGTTCAGCGCGCTGCTGCTGAA
This sequence comes from Paraburkholderia sp. UCT31, assembly GCF_014397655.1. Taxonomy (NCBI): domain Bacteria; kingdom Pseudomonadati; phylum Pseudomonadota; class Betaproteobacteria; order Burkholderiales; family Burkholderiaceae; genus Paraburkholderia; species Paraburkholderia sp. UCT31. The sequence goes on along the minus strand of NZ_VZQP01000011.1, from coordinate 56,162 downwards.
CGCGATCCTCGGCTTCGTGCTGTTGTGGATCGCGTGCCACGCCTACAACTGGGTCGCGTCGCGCTTCGGTGGTATCGAAATCCATCTGGCCGACGCACCGGAAGAAGCGTAATGCCCGCGACGATCCGCGCCGCCAAGCCCGCGGATACCGGCGCGATCTTCGCGCTCACCTACGAACTCGCGCAGTTCGAGAACCTCACGCACATCTTCGTCGCGACGGAAGATAGCCTGCGCGACGCGCTGTTCGGCAGCTTCTATCAGAAGATGGGGGCGACGGTGTTGCCGGACTGGCGCGTCGTGCGCGTGACGGGCGATGCGCTGGTGCGGCTGGCTGCAAGGGCCTGAATTCCAGCGCCTCGCCCCTCATTGCTCCTCAGGCTCCGCATTCGACAGCGCATCGCCGAGCAACCCGCTCGCCTCGTCGCCCGGTAACGCCTCGACGTCGCGCAGCTTGCGGTTCATCATGCGCGTGCGCGTTTCCGCTGCCTCGATCGAACGCGTGACGGTTTCGAGCTGCGCCTTGGTCTTCGCGAGCACGTCGCCGAATTTGCCGAACTCCGTCTTCACCGCGCCGAGTACCTGCCACACCTCGCTCGAACGCTTTTCGATCGCGAGCGTGCGGAAACCCATCTGCAGACTATTGAGCAACGCGGTCAGCGTGGTCGGCCCCGCAATCGTCACGCGATAGTCCCGCTGCAGCAGATCCGTGAGTCCCGGTCGGCGCAGCACTTCCGCGTACAGGCCTTCGGTCGGCAGGAACAGCAGCGCGAAGTCGGTCGTATGCGGCGGCGCCACGTACTTCTCCGCGATCGTGCGCGCCTCCGCGCGAATTCGCACTTCGAGCGCGCGCGATGCTTCCTCGACCGCGACCGGATCGGCGCGCTCCTGCGCTTCGATCAGCCGCTCGTAGTCCTCGCGCGGGAATTTGGCGTCGATCGGCAGCCATACCGGCGTATTCGCGCCGCCGGGCTCCGGCCGCCCCGGCAGACGAATCGCGAACTCCACGCGATCGGCGCTCTTCGGCACCGTCGCGACGTTCTTCGCGTATTGATCGACGGTCAGCAGTTGTTCGAGCAAGGCTTCGAGCTGCACTTCACCCCACGTGCCGCGCGTCTTCACGTTGGTCAGCACGCGCTTCAGATCGCCGACGCCGGCCGCCAGCGTCTGCATTTCACCGAGACCGCGATGCACCTGTTCGAGCCGGTCGGACACGAGCTTGAACGACTCGCCGAGACGCTGCTCAAGCGTTGCGTGCAGTTTTTCGTCCACGGTGCGGCGCATTTCCTCGAGCCGCGTCGCGTTGTTCGCCTCGATGTCCTTCAGACGCTGCTCGATCGTCGCGCGCACTTCGGCGAAGCGCCGGTCGTTCGCCTCGGTTAGTTGCCCGAGTTGCAGGCTCAGCGTGTCGCCGAACTGCTTCAGCGAGCGGCCCTGCTCGTCGCGCGCCTGCTGCGCCTGCGCCTGCAGGCTGTGACGCACGGCGTCGAGCTGTTGCGCGAAGCCGTCGATCTTGCCGCCCTGCACCGTCGTCATGCTGCTGAACTGCGCGGCGAGCGTCTGCTGAAAATGCGCGAAGCCGCTGCTTTGCTCGGTGCGCGACACGCGCGCGGTCTCGGCGATGTCGTTGCGCAGTTGCCGCTCGAGCCGCTCGGCGGTATGCGCCTGCGCGTCGACGACGGCATCGACGCGTTCATTCAGCATCTCGAACTGTTCGCGCTGCTCCGTGCGGTCGTGACCGCGTAGCAGCAAGGCGAGTGCGATCACGAGGGCAACCGCCAGCACCGCGACGGCCGCCACCAGAATCATTGTCATGAACGCGCCTTGCCGATCACGTCGGGGTTGATCGGATTCGGCGGCTGACCGGCGCGCGGTCCTGCGCCGAGGCCGGCGATCAGGTTGTCCGCGGCAAGATTCGCCATGGCGCGGCGCGTGGTTTCGGTCGCGCTCGCGATGTGCGGCGTCAGCACGACGTTCGGCACGTTCAGCAGCGCCGGGTGCAGCTGCGGCTCGCCTTCGAACACATCCAGACCGGCCGCCGCGATGCGCCTGTCACGCAGCGCGTCGGCCAACGCCGCATCGTCGACGATGCCGCCGCGCGCGATGTTGGTGAGCGTCGCGCTCGGCTTCATCAGCGCCAGTTCGGCCGCGCCGATCGTGTGGTGGTTGCCTTTGTTGTACGGCAGCACCAGCACGACGTGGTCGGCGCGCCGCAGCAGATCCTCTTTTGACACGTACTCCGCGTTCAGCTCGGCCTCGATTTGCGGCGCGACGCGCGAGCGATTGTGATAGATGACCCGCATGTTGAAGCCCTGCGCGCGCCGCGCGAGCGCCTGGCCGATGCGGCCCATGCCGATCACGCCGAGCGTCGAACCGTATAGGTCGCTGCCGAGGAAGCCATCGTAGCTCCACTTCTGCCAATGTCCGGCGCGCAGCCAGTGCTCCGATTCGGCGATGCGGCGCGCGGCGGCCATCATCAGCGCCCAGCCGAAATCGGCGGTCGATTCGTTCAGCACGTCCGGCGTGTTGGTGCCGAGTACGTTCGCCGCGTTGAACGCGGCCATGTCGAAGTTGTTGTAGCCGACCGCCATGTTCGACACGACGCGCAGACGCGGCGCCGCGGCGAGCACGCCCGCGTCGATCATCTCGCCGGCCGTCAGCGCGCCGTCCTTGTCCGCGAGACGGCGCTTCAGTTCGTCGGCGGGCAACACGTCGCCCTCGTTCCAGTCGACGTCGAAGTACTGCTTGAGCCGGTCGATCACGTCGGGAAAGATCGAACGGGCAACGAGGATTTTCTGCAATGCAAGTCTCCGTATCGCACGTCGAGGGATAGTCTCGGCGTTGCAGAGTCAGCGTTCAAAAAAGAGCCAGCCGGTCAGCGCGAACAACGGCACCAGCACCGCGCCGGACCAGCCCAGATACGCAAAAAAGCTCGGCATGCGCACACCGCGCGATTGCGCGATCGCCTTCACCATGAAGTTCGGCGCGTTGCCGATGTAGGTGTTCGCGCCCATGAACACGGCGCCGGCCGAAATCGCCGCGAGCGTGGTCGCGCCGGCGGTCATCAAGGTCTGCGCATCGCCGCCGGCCAGGTTGAAGAACACGAGGTAGGTCGGCGCGTTGTCGAGAAACGAAGATAGCAGGCCGGTCGCCCAGAAGTACATGATGTCGCGAGGCTCGCCTGACGGATCATTGACCAGATGGACGATGCCCGCGAACGCGCCGGCTTCTCCCGCGCGCAGGATCATGATGACCGGCACGATCGTCACGAAGATGCCGGCGAACAGTTTGGCGACTTCCTCGATCGGCGCCCACTTGAAGTCGTTGCCCGCGCGGGCGGCGCGCGGTGTCCACGCGAGCGATAGCAGCGTGACCACGATCAGCGCGGCGTCGCGCACGATGTTTTGCAACGCGACGTGCGTGCCGAGCACGTCGAATGTAATTTGCGGGCGCCACAGTCCGCTCATCAACACGAGCGCGATCACCGCGGCGAGCAGCACGAAATTGATCTTGCCGTCGATGCCGAGCGGCGCGCCGTCGGGCGTCGGATCGAGGAAAGCCGAACGCACTTCCTCGCGCTGGTGAAAGTAGTACGAGTCGAGTGCATAGAAAACGGCAAGTAGCATGCCGCTCACGAACAGCATCGGGAGCGCGAGATGCGTAGTGGTCCAGAAAAAGCTCACGCCTTCGAGAAAACCGAGGAACAGCGGCGGGTCGCCGAGCGGCGACAGCGAGCCACCGACGTTCGCGACGAGGAAGATGAAGAACACGACCACGTGGGTCACGTGGCGGCGATTGTCGTTTGCGCGCAGCAACGGGCGGATCAGCAGCATCGCCGCGCCGGTCGTACCCATCACGCTCGCGAGCGAGGTGCCGAGCGCGAGGATCGCGGTGTTCAGCCGCGGTGTGCCATGCAGGTTGCCGCGCACGCAGATGCCGCCCGCGACGGTATAGAGCGCGCTCAGCAGGATGATGAACGGGATGTACTCGTCGAGCATGGCATGCGCGAGCGCGCCGAGCGCCGCGCTCGCGCCGAAGCTCACGGCAAACGGCACGATGAACGCGAGCGCCCACGCCGCGGCGATCTTGCCGAAGTGGTGATGCCAGAGGGCTGGCGCGATCAGCGGAACGATCGCGATCGACAGCAGCACACCCGCGAAGGGCAAGCCCCACAACGCCGACAAGCGCGCGCCGTCGAGCGTCTCAGCCTGCACGGACGGCGAGCACAGCGCAAGGATCGACGCAACGGCGAGCCACCGGCCCGCCTGCGAATTCATGCCGATACAGGCCGCGCGACGGCTTGCAACCGCACGCACGACAGATAACGCGTGTGTCGCGTATGCGCTGGCACGCCGCCGCGCGACGCGTTCAAGCATCCTGCACGACGATCGCATGCACCCGGTAGGGGCCGTGCGCGCCCAGCACGATGGTCTGCTCGATGTCGCCGGTGCGCGATGGTCCCGACACGAAATTGACCGCGCGCGGCAGCTCGCCGCGTTCCTTGCGGATCAGGTCGAACGCCTCTTCATGACCCGCGACGATCCGCGAGCCCGGCACGATCGCGATGTGCGTCTCCGGCAGCAGCCCGGCCGACGCATACGTCTCGGGACCGGACAGCAACACGAGCGTGCCGGTCTCCGCGGTCGCGCAGAAACAGCCGGTGAGACCGACCACGTCATTGTCTTGCGGTTTGCGAAATTCGACGGCGAGGCCGGCTGCGGCCCACGGCAGATCGCGCAGCGTTTGCCACGCGATGGCCTGCAACGGCAAACCGTGTTGCGTCAGATAGCGATGCGCGGCGGCGGGTACATCGGCGAAGGTTTGAACGGTGTCGACAGTACTCGCCATTTTCTGCGCTTCCTCGATGAAGCGCGCGCGCAGATCGGTGGGCATGTCCGGACGTGGACCGGCCGGATGACGCGCGAGATAGTCCGCCGCGGCTTCGCGCTCGGCGGCGCTCGGTTCGGGCTCGCGCTCTTGCGCGGCGCGGATGCGCGCCAGGATGTTGCGGCGGGCAATCGATGTGTCCATGGGCGAAATCCTCGTGTCGACGGCCGTGCGATATGGCGAGGATTATACCGGCCGCGCTCCGCGCGAACACCCTGGCCGAACGGCATATTGCCGCCAGTCGATAGCGCGGCGACACTGTTCGCCGTGCCCCCGAACGCGAGCAGATCATGGTCAGGCGATGAACCGAAAAGCAGTCCGCAAAGCGCGCTACCTGGTCGCCTCTTCTTCCGGCTGCGCGATGCCGAACACCTGGCGCAGATACGCGAGATACGCCTTGTCCTCGCACATGTTCTTGCCCGGCGAGTCCGACAATTTCGCGACCGGCTGACCGTTGCAACGAACCATCTTGATCACGATCTGCAGCGGGTTGTAGCCGAGGTCGTTGGTCAGATTGGTGCCCACGCCGAACGCGAGCTTGCAGCGGCCGCGGAAGCGCTCGTATAGCTGCAGCACCTTCGGGATGTCGAGCGCGTCGGAGAACACGAGCACCTTGGTGCGCGGGTCGCAACGATTCGCCTCGTAGTGTTTGAGCAGGCGCTCGCCCCAGTCGAATGGGTCGCCGGAATCGTGGCGAGCACCGTCGAACAGCTTGCAGAAGTACATGTCGAAGTCGCGCAGGAACGCCTGCATGCCGTACACGTCGGAGAGCGCGATCCCGAGGTCGCCGCGATATTCCTTCGCCCACATCTCGAAGCCGAAGATCTGCGAGTCGCGCAGCCGCGGACCGAGCGCCTGGCAAGCCTGCAGGTACTCGTGCGCCATCGTGCCGAGCGGTGTCAGGCTGTGCTTCATCGCGTAGAAGACGTTGCTCGTGCCGGCGAACTGCTCGCCGAGACCGTCCTTCAGCGTGAGGATCACTTCCTCGTGCCACTGCTTCGAGAAGCGGCGGCGCGTGCCGTAATCGGCGATCTTGCAGTCGGCGAACTCCGGACGAGCGCCGAGCAGTTGAATCTTGTCGAGCAGACGGCCACGGCCTACGTGATAGTCGGGCGTTTGCTGGGTGTTGCGGAAATAGACTTCGTTGACGATCGCGAGCACCGGAATTTCGAAGAGGATCGTATGCAGCCACGGCCCCTTGATGTCGATGTCGATTTCGCCATTGCCCTTCGGCGACGGCGTGATCGAAATGTACTTCTCGTTCAGATGGAACAACGCGAGGAACTCGATGAAGTCGCCCTTGATGAAGCGCATGCGGCGCAGGTAGTCGAGTTCGTCGTCGGTGAAACGCAGTTCGCAGAGCTTGCGCACTTCGTCGCGAATCTCGTCGATGTACGGCACCAGATCGACTTTCGGCGTGCGGCAGCGGAAGCGGTACTCCACGTTGGCGGCAGGGAAGTGATGCAACACCACCTGCATCATCGTGAATTTGTACAGATCGGTATCGAGCAGCGAAGTAATAATCATGATGGTACGAACTGGACCGCTGAAAAAACGAAAAGGGCTCACTGCACCCTTGCAACGGACGCGCTGAGCCGAGCGGCGCGCCAACCTGATGCATGTTACCCGAATGCGTCCGCATCCAGCGTGCCACCGGGCCTTCGCCGCCATTGCGCGGCCGCTCGCGGCACCCCATAAACTAATCACAAAAACATATAAGACGCACGGCCCGATGCTTTATGCGCCTGTTGACGTTACGTTACAATAGTTCTTTTGGCGTCCGCGCCCTCCCCGATTCCGCATGCAGGAGCTGCCTGAATGACTCACGTTGTGACCGAAAGCTGCATCAAGTGCCGCTATACCGACTGCGTCGATGTGTGCCCGGTGGACTGCTTTCGCGAAGGTCCCAACTTCCTCGCGATCGATCCCGATGAATGCATCGACTGCGCCGTGTGCGTGGCCGAGTGCCCGGTGAACGCCATCTATGCCGAAGAAGACGTGCCGGGCGACCAGCAGGACTTCATCGCGCTGAACGCCGACCTGGCGAAAGCGTGGCCGAGCATCACGAAGACCAAGGCACCGCTGCCGGAAGCCGAGGAATTCAAGGATGTGAAGGAAAAGCTCGCGCTGCTCACGCGCTGAGCGCGGCCGCCTGTCACCTGCCTTGGCCGTTCAGATTCAGTATCAGGATGAACGCCGAGGTATTGACAGACGTTTCAGCTGCCTCTACAATTTCGCTTCTCTGCTGTTGTTGTTCTGTTCCTCGATAGCTCAGTCGGTAGAGCGCCGGACTGTTAATCCGTAGGTCCCTGGTTCGAGCCCAGGTCGAGGAGCCAAGAATTGCAAAAGCCCGTTAATCAAGACGGGTTTTTTTATGTAGATCAAGTTGTACTGCTGTTCCTCGATAGCTCAGTCGGTAGAGCGCCGGACTGTTAATCCGTAGGTCCCTGGTTCGAGCCCAGGTCGAGGAGCCAAAAAATTTGAAAGGCCCGCATCCATGCGGGCCTTTTTGTTTTTGTGCCACGATGGACAGCCTCACGCGCGCCGCGCGCCGTTATACGATGGCGACTTCACGGCGCACGTTTCGCCCCGCTCTGGCGCCGGCCCACTCCAGACACTCAACCGGCACGCTCATGAAATCCACCTCGCTACGCATCGCGCTCGCGGCCGCCGGCACCCTGCTGCTTTCTTCGGCGCGGGGCGAAGAAATCGCCAGCGTCAATACGAATTTTCACGTTACCGGCTCCGACCGCGTGGTCGTGGAGGCCTATGACGATCCCATCGTGCAAGGCGTCACCTGCTACGTGTCGCGGGCGCGGACGGGCGGCATCAAAGGCACGCTCGGCATCGCCGAAGATCCGACCGAGGCGTCGATTGCGTGCCGCCAGGTCGGGGAGTTGCATTTCACCGGCCCCGTCAAGCAGAAGGACGACGTGTTCTCGGTCAGCATGTCGCTGATCTTCAAGTCGCTGCACGTGGTGCGCGTGGTCGACACGAAGCGCAACGCCCTGGTCTATCTGACCTACAGCGACCGCGTCGTCAGCGGCAGCGCGAAAAACAGCGTGAGCGCCGTGCCGATGCCCACTGGCACGACGATTCCGGTCAAGTAAGGGCAAGTCAGGACAAGTACCGGCAATTGACGGCACCAGCGGCACGCGGCGCGGCGCTGCACACCCGCCGCCGTCCCCGACAACGACGCGTTAAACTGACCGGTCTAGCCAGACTTTCGTCATGACCGCCACCCCTCGTTTCCGCGATTCCGCCCGCTACTGGCGCACGCCGCTACTGCCCGGCGCGGATCTGCTCACCGCCGAATATCACGATCACGAGTTCGCGCCGCATTGGCACGACGCCTACACGATCCCGGTGATCGTCGCGGGTGCGGAATGCTATCGGTATAGCGGCGAGCACCATGTCGCCGAAGCGGGCAGCGTGCCGGTCATCAACCCGGGCGAGTTGCATACGGGGTCGAAGGCGGTCGAGGCGGGCTGGCGTTATCGCGTGATGTATGCGCCGGTCGGGTTCCTCTGCGCGCTGGCCGACGAAGTCGCCGGCAAGCCGCAGGCCTTACCGTGGTTCGCGCCCGGCGTGATCCGCGATTCCGATCTCGCGACGCGGCTCGCGCACGCCCACCGTCTGCTCGAAGCCGGCGACGACGCGCTCGCCGCCGAAACCGCGATGCTCGACGCGCTGTCCACGTTGCTGGTCCGCTATGCGCGGACGCGCCCCGCCACCGCGCGCGTCGCCACCGACGACACTCGCGTCGCACTGATGCGGGAGCGTCTGACCGGCGACCTCGTCGAACCGGTGACGCTCGCCGAGGTCGCGAAGGCAGCGGGTCTGTCGCCGTTCCACGCGGCGCGGCTATTCACCCAATCGACCGGCCTGCCGCCCCACGCGTGGCGCAATCAGGTGCGCCTGCAGCGCGCGCTCGCGCCGTTGCGCGCCGGCGTCCCGGTGACCGACGTCGCCGCCGCGAGCGGCTTCACCGATCAGAGCCATTTCACGCGGCATTTCCGGCGCATGTTCGGCGTGCCGCCGGGCCAATGGCAAGGAACGCAGCGCGGTTCGTAACGCGATGCGGCACCGCCGGCGCCTGCACCGCGCGCCGTGAGCGTGCCGCCGCAATCCGTCAGCCCGTCATCAGCCATCCCCCGCTACACCGTTGCACCCCATCAGCAATCCGCCGCAAGAACGTACAAGTCCGAACGCCGGTCAGCCGCTATGCTTCCGACATCAAGGAGGCTTAGATTGACCGATTCCACCCAAGGCCAGCCCACCCGGGGCGGCCATCTCAAAGAATTCGCCGCCGGCGCGCGCGACATCATCCCGATGATGGTCGGCGCCGCGCCGTTCGGCGTCATTTTCGGCACGCTCGTTACCTCCAGCCCGCTGCATCTGTGGCACGGCCAGTTGATGTCGCTCGTCGTTTTCGCGGGCTCCGCGCAGTTCATCGCGCTCGGCCTGATCGCCGGGCATGCGAGCTTCGCCGTGATCTGGGCGACCACGCTCGTCGTCAATTTGCGTCACGTGCTGTATAGCGCGACGCTCGCACCGCACGTCGCGCATCTGCCGAAGCGCTGGCGTTGGGCGCTCGGCGCGCTGCTCACCGACGAAGTCTTCGCGGTCGCGTGGGAGCATTACCGGCATCGCGAGCCGGGCACGGTCGGCCCGTACTACTTCTGCGGCGCCGGCGTCGCGATGTATCTGAACTGGCAGCTATGGACCATCGCCGGCCTGCTGTTCGGCGCGGCCTTCCCCGGCCTGCAGTCGCTCGGTCTCGACTTTGCGATGGTTGCGACGTTCATTGCGATCGTCGTGCCGCAACTGGTCGCGCTGCGCTATATCGCGGCGGCCGTCACCGCCGGCACGCTGGCGTTTTTCTGGCAGGCGTGGCCGTATAAGCTCGGCCTGCTCGGCGCGGTGTTCGCGGGAGTCGCGGTCGGCGTGCTGCTGTCGATGTCGCGTCTGAACCTGCGTGGCGCGCGCCGTCCCGTGGAGGCCACGCGATGAACTACGTCGTTCTGATCGTCGGCATGGCCGCGATTACGTGGTTGATCCGCGCGGCCGTGTTCGTGCTCGGCGACCGGCTCGTGTTCCCGCCGCTTCTGCGCGCCGCGCTTAGCTTCGTGCCGGTCACCGTGCTGACCGCGATCATCGTCCCGATGGCCGTGTCACCGCACGGCAACAACGCCGAGCTGAACTGGCGCAATCCGCAGCTGGTCGGCGCGCTCGCCGCGATCGTCGTTAGCGCGCTGACGCGCCGGCCGCTGCTGACGATCGCAGTCGGTCTAGGCGTGTTCTTCGTCTGGCAGTGCGTGGTGCTGAAGTAAGCGCGCCCTGTCTCTACGCTCATCGACTCATCAGCGGTCCGTCGACGCCTCGCCGCGTCGCGGGCCGCGCACTCCCGTTCAAGCGACTCCCAAGCGGGCCATTGCCCGAAGCTTCCCTCCAAAGCGTCCGCGCGTCGCCGGGCCGCCCTCAAGTTTCCCGCCACCCCGCCGATATGCAGTCGAGGTCCGCTCATCGGGAGTCGTCCCGCTGGTTACGCGGCAACAGGCTGGAATCAAGCGCGTCGGCAACCGGCGTCGCATCGCCTCGGTCCGCGCGCGGCCGGGCGATCTTGCGACGGAGCGCCGCGCGCAGCCGCATTAAACGGGATAACACATGGGTCAAATCACCCTGAAGCTCAAGGACGAGACCGTCGCGTCGCTGCGCAAGGACTTCGAGGCCTTTTTACGGGTCTCGCTGAAGCTCGATCCGCAGTTCGCGACGCCGTCGTTCGAGGATTTCTTACGCGCCAAGCTGCTCGACAACATGGTGCCGCTCACCGAGCACGCGGTACAGCGGATGCTGCAAGGCGGCCAGTACGCGTGGGCCAAACGCACGCTCGACAAGGAATTCCCGGACGTCGTGTCGATCCTGATGCGGCAGGCGGGCGAGTTCGGGTTCGGTTTCGCGGCGCGCTCGGAATGGACGCCCGAGGAGCTCACCAAGCAATGCCGCGACTGGGCCGCCGCAATCGTCAAGGAAGCGGAAGGCGACGCGACGCTGGTCGACCCCCTCGCCTCGCAGATCAAGAGTACCGTGCAGGACATTCAGGCACTCGAGGAAGTGATGCAGACGCCGGCATGGCGGCTCGTCGAATCGCTGCGCCAGCGCGTCTACGAGGCGAAGGTCGCGTGCGAGACGAGCGTGGGCAGCACCGCGCGCGAGAAGCTCGGCGAACTGCGTGGGCTGTTGCGGCTAGGCATTTCGCACGGCACGTTCCAGAAGCAGGAAGCGCAGCAGATCATGGAGTATCTGCGGCTCTTGAAGCCGGAGATTTTCGTCGAGGAGCCGTACGACGTGTTCTCGCGGCTCGCGGCATGGCTGCGCAATTTCTTCGTGCCGCCGCCTCCGGTCGCGCAGCAACAGCAGCGGCAGTCGCGCTGAGCTTCCACTGACCCGCGCGGCGCGCGTCCCTTCGTCGGAGAAACGCGCCCCTGCCCGCGCGTCGATCCCAACGCGCGGTGCTAGCCGCTCAATCCCACATCTTCCTGAGCTTCGTCGCGATCTCGATCTTCGCCTGCGCGGCCGCGGCGAGCCCCGCCGCGCTCGGCGCGCTCGCCACCGCAATGCGCGGCCATGCATAGGCGTCGAACAGCGGCAGCATCGGCGTGGCGATGAAGCGCGTGCGCGACGCCCACACATGGCGGTCGCCCAGATGCGTCTGGTTGTGCACGTAAAAGCGCTGCGGCGCGACGATGTGCAGGTCTTCCTTCGCGCGCGTCATCGCCACGTAGAGCAGGCGCCGTTCCTCGTCGATTTCCTCGTCGCTGCCGGTGCTGAGATCGGAAGGAATGCAGCCGTCGACGCCGTTCAGCACGAACACGTTGCGCCACTCCTGACCCTTCGCCGAATGGATCGTCGACAGGATCAGGTAGTCCTCGTCGATCAGCGGCACGCCGGATTCGTCGCTGGTCGCGTCGGGCGGATCGAGCGTCAATTCGGTCAGGAAGCGTTCACGCGACGGATACGTACCCGCGATGCTTTCCATCTGCAGCAGGTCCGCGTGACGGATCGCGGCGTCCTCGTGATTGCGCTCCAGATGCGGCTCGTACCAGCGCCGCACCATCTCGAACTCGGCGGGCCACGGCGTTTGCCGGCCGTACACGCTCGACATCAGCTTGACGAACGGATGCCAGTCTTCCTGCGTGCGCGCGGGCGCCGCAAACGCGGCCAGCACACCGCCCGCGGTCGCGACCGGATCGCCGCCGTCCGCGCGCGCGACGATGTCGTCGAGCACCTTCGCCGCGGTGGCCGGGCCGACGCCCGGCAGCAGCTGCACGACGCGAAAGCCGGCGACGCGATCGCGCGGATTCTCGGCCCAGCGCAGCACGGCGAGCACGTCCTTCACATGCACCGAGTCGAGAAATTTGAGCCCGCCGAACTTGACGAATGGAATGTTGCGGCGCGTGAGCTCGATCTCGAGCGCGGCGCTGTGATGCGCGGCGCGAAACAATACCGCCTGCGACTTCAGCTTCACGCCCTGCTCGCGCGCCTCGAGCACCTGCTCGACGACGTAGCGAGCTTGCGCGGCATCGTCGGCGACCGTAACGAGGCGCGGGCGCTGCGCCGACGCCTTGTCGGTCCACAGATTCTTGGTGTAGCGCTCGCTCGCGAGTTCGATCACCGCGTTCGACGCGGCGAGAATCGGCTCGGTCGAGCGATAGTTGCGCTCGAGCGTGACCTGCCTGGCGGGCGGCTCGAACTGCGTGGGAAAGTCGAGGATATTGCGCACCGTCGCGCCGCGAAACGAATAGATCGACTGCGCGTCGTCGCCGACCACGGTCAGGCCGCGGCCGTCCGGCTTCATTGCGAGGAGGATCGACGCCTGCAGGCGGTTGGTGTCCTGGTATTCGTCGACCAGAACATGATCGAAACGCGCCGACAGATCGGCCGCGATGCTCGGCTCGGCGGCCATGTGCGACCAGTAGAGCAGCAGATCGTCGTAGTCGAGCACGCTCTGCTTCTGTTTGGCGTCGACGTATGCGGCGAACAGCCGGCGCAGATCGTCCTCCCACTCGCGACACCACGGAAACGCGCGGTCCAATACCTGGCCGAGCGATGCGCCGGTGTTGACGACACGCGAGTAGATCGCGAAGCAGGTGCCCTTCGCCGGAAAGCGCCGCTCCTTCGCGGACAGTCCAAGCTCGTGGCGCACGAGGTTCATCAGGTCGGCGGAGTCTTCGCGGTCGTTGATCGTGAACGCGGGCGCGAGGCCGATCAGATCCGCGTATTCGCGCAACAGCCGCGCGCCGACACTATGGAAGGTACCTGCCCACGTGAGCCCTTGCGCGAGCGCGGCGCGTGGGCCGACGGTAGCGGCCGCGGCGCCCGCGATGCGGGTCACGCGGCGGGTCATTTCGAGCGCCGCGCGGCGCGAGAAGGTCAACAGCAGGATGCGCTGCGGATCGGCACCCTTCACCACCAGATTGGCGACGCGGTGCGCAAGCGTGTTGGTCTTGCCGGAGCCGGCGCCCGCGATCACGAGCAGCGCGCCGGGCAGCGCGTCTGGCGTGTCGGTCCCGTATTCGACGGCTTCGCGTTGGGCGTCGTTGAGCTTCGCTAGCCAGGCGGCGGTATCGAACGACGGAGCGGATTCGGCGACGGTGGACACTGATCGGTTTCGCGGGTTGGATGGATCTTCAGGATGCGACGCACACTGTATATCCATACAACCTCATGCGACAAGCGCCCCTTTTTTCGGGCGCCTATCCGCCGGTCTACGCCGCGCACTACTGTTTCTTCGCGTCCTTCAGGTTGGCAGCAGCGCTGGCCTTGTCGGCGTCGGCCTGCGCGTCGGCTTTGGTCTTGTCCGCTTTCGCCTGGGCGAGCGCGGCTTTCTTGTCGGCCTTCGCCTGTGCTTTCGCGGTCTTTTTGTCCGCATGCGTGGGGGGCGCCGCGGCCGGGTGGGTCAAGCGACCGACGCCCGCGGCGCGCGCGCCTCGCAGACCCACGCGCCGCGGCATCCAGCAGGGCTTAGTGCTTGACGTCCGCGCCGTCGCCTTGCGCGGCAGCCTGCCCTTCCATATTCATCTTCATTTCGTTATTGGCGGTCTGTTTGTCCGCCTTCTGGTTCAGCTTCGCGCCGCGCACCTGCTCCTTGTACTGGTCCTTCGCGGCCTTCTGCTCCGCCTTCAATTCCGCTTTCGAGGACTTCCTGGCCGCGCGATACTCGGCGTTGGCCTTCGCGTCGGCGTCGCGCTTCTGCACGAGCGGGTCGGTGGAGCCCGAAGCCGTCAAACGGGTCGGCGGCGGCGCCTCGACGCCTTGCGCGGCGGGTGCGCCCGGGACTTGCTGCATGCCTTGCGTCGAAGGCGGCACCTGCATGCGCTGGGCGCCAGCCGCGGACGGCGGCGCCATGCCGGCGGCGCCCTGGCTCTGGATCTGCGCCTGAGCGCCGATGCCTGCTGCCGGCTGCGCGGTCTGCGCAACGGCGGCCGTCGCGGCAAAAGCAGTGAGGGCGGTACCGATCAGGAGCGAACGAATCTGGGTCATGGCTATCCTCTCTGGAGTTGTTGTGACACGGGCGGACTCTCTGGCGTCGTGATGACGGAACGTCGCGCGCGCCTCGTCCGGTCTGTGCGTCGCTGGATGGGCGGCCGGGGAGCGATCCCGGAAGCCAGCGGGCTTTGCTGCTGAACTGCACTCTAGGAGTGAAATCCGTCCGGTGCGACCAGCGTTACGGAACGTTTCACTTTCCGACAACTGAATAACATCTACTTTCATTTGCTTGCGCGAAGGGCTCGCAGGATGGCCGCGCCGCTCCGGGTGCGCTTGCTTTATGATGCGAACCCCAACGCGACCCCGTGCCCAAAGGTGCAAACGCCATGCCCAACCTCAATTTCACGCTGACCGGCGAATACGTCGAACTCCACAATCTGCTGAAGATCACGGGCCTCGCGGATAGTGGCGGCTCCGCGAAAATGATGGTTGCCGACGGCGCCGTGATGGTCGATGGCCGGGTCGAGACGCGTAAGACCTGCAAGATCCGCGCGGGCCAGGTCGTGCTGCTCGGCGATACGCGGATCGCGATCCACGAAGGCTGACGGCAGTCCGGAAAATCGCAGGACGGCACGCACCAGAATTGTGCGTCGTCCATCGACAGCGGCCGGGGGAGGCAATAAGCTGTCGGTTTCGACAGGTAAACGACGGACCGCGCCACGGGCGAGGAGTCGGCTGACCGGCTCGGCGCCGCGTCGCGTTTTTTTCCCGCCCGCTGCCCGGCCGCTCCAACGCCCGTCGGAGCGCGCGGCGAGATGCAATGCGGCGCCGCTTGCGCCCGCCTTTCGCTGACGCCACCGCTGTTGCCACCGCTGCCACTTTTCGCCGTCAGACATTCGATGACTCAACCCAGCTTCGCCCGCGCGGCCAGCCGGCCGCCGACCCTATCCCGCCACGCGGCCGACACCGCGCGGCTCGCCGCGCCGCTCGCGATCGCGCAACTGTCGCAAATGGCGATGAGCGTCACCGACACGATCCTGCTCGGCTCGCTCGGCCCCGATGCGCTCGCCGCCGGCGGCCTCGGCGCGAACCTCTTTTTCGTCGTCGTCACGCTGCTGCAGGGCGTGCTGACCTCGGTCAGCGTCAGCGTCGCGCACGCGCGCGGCGCGCGGGACGACGGCCGGGTGCCGCATATTTACTGGACCGGTTTCGTGCTGTCGGTGCTGCTGTCGGTGCCGGCGTTCATCCTGCTGTCGTTCGCGTCGAGGATCCTGCTCGCGGTCGGCGAGCCGGGCCTGCTCGCGCACAACGTCGGCCGATACGCGGCGGTGTTGCGCTGGGGCGCACCCGCGAGCCTGATCGGCGTCGGCCTGATGCGCTCGTTTCTGCCGGCGATCGGCGCGGCACGGCGCCTGTTGTGGGTGTCGATCGCGAGCGTCGGCGTGAACGGCTTCCTGAACTACGGGCTCATCCACGGCGCGTACGGGCTGCCGCGGCTGGGTTTTCTCGGCTCGGCGGCCGCGACCACGATCACCGTGTGGCTGACCGCGCTCGTGCTGATGGCGCTGCTGCATCTGCGGCCGCGCTTCCGCCATTTCGTCGTCGCGACGCGGCCGAAGCTGCCGTTGATGGGCGAATTGTTCGGCATCGGCTGGCCGGTCGCGATCACCTACGGCGTCGAGTCGACGCTGTTCCTCGCCACTGGCCTGATGGTCGGGCTGCTCGGCGAATCGCAACTGGCCGCGCATCAGATCGCGCTGAACGTCGCGTCGGTCGCGTTCATGGTGCCGCTGTCGATCGGCCAGGCGGCCAACGTGCGGGTCGGCTACTGGGCCGGCGCCGGTCAGCCGCTCGCCGCGCGCCACGCGGGCTTCGTCGCGCTCGCCCTCGGCGTCGGCTTCATGTCGATGTCGGGCCTCGTGCTGATCACCGCGCCGCACTGGATCGTCGGGCTATATCTGCATCTGGACGACCCGGCCAACGCGCCGACCATCGCGCTCGCCAGTTCGCTGCTCGGCGTGGCGGCGATTTTCCAGATCGTCGACGGGATGCAGGCGGTGGGCTCCGGTTGTCTGCGCGGCCTGAAGGACACGCGCGTGCCGATGATCGCCGCCGCGTTCGGCTACTGGGTGATCGGTTTTCCGACCGGCTATCTGCTCGCGTTTCACGCCGGCCTCGGCGCGCGCGGCTTGTGGTGGGGGCTCGCCGCAGGTCTCGCCAGCGTCGCGCTGCTGATGACGCTGCGTTTTCACAGGCTGAGCCGGCGGCAGGCGCCGACGGCCGCATCGGCCACGCCGCCCGCGCGCTCGGTTCGAGCAAGGTAGCCGTACGCTCCACTCCTGAAGCACTCCCTGTAAAAGGTAAAATGGCCGCCGCGGCCCGCGAGCGCCAACCCGCGCTCACGCGCCACGAACCGCACGACGGCGCGCCTCACGAAGGCAGGCGCCGGACTGGCGCCGCTCGCGCACTCACCATTGCCCGCTTCGCGTGCGGCTTCAATTGGCCGCCCGTTTTTGCCGCGCTTTCGCCACGGCGCTTGGCCGTAGCCGCCTCACCCGCTTTGGCGCGGCAAACGCCGCAACGCCAGCCGACACCCGGCCGCGCCGCAGCCCCCGCTTTCCCGCGATACAACATAACCAGGGACCACCCGCCATGCTTGCCCGCGTCACCCGCCTATTCCCGCTCTGGGCCGTGCTCGTCTCGGTCGCCGCGTACTTCTCGCCGGCCTCGTTTTCCGGCGTTGCGCCGCACGTCACCACGCTCCTCACGATCATCATGCTGGCGATGGGCGTCACGCTGTCGGCCGGCGATTTCCTGCGCGTGTTTTCGCGGCCCGCGCCGGTGATCGCCGGCATCGTGCTGCACTACCTCGTGATGCCGCTCGCCGCGTGGGTCATCGCCAGGGCGCTGCGCATGCCGCCCGACCTGACCGCCGGCATGGTGCTGGTCGGCAGCGTCGCGAGCGGCACCGCGTCGAACGTGATGATTTATCTCGCGCGCGGCGACGTCGCGCTGTCGGTGACGATCAGCGCGCTGTCGACGCTCGTCGGCGTGTTCGCGACCCCGCTGCTCACGCGCCTTTACGTCGACGCGTCGATCGTCGTCGACGTGCACGGCATGCTGATGAGCATCCTGCAGATAGTCGCGCTGCCGATCGTCATCGGTCTCGTCGTCAATCATCTGTTCGGCAAGCTCGTGCGCAAGATCGAACCGATCCTGCCGCTCGTGTCGATGGTCGCGATCGTGCTGATCATCGGCGCGGTGGTGGGCGGCACGCAGAAGAGCATCGCGTCGGTGGGCCTCGTCGTGATGGTCGGCGTCATCCTGCACAACGGCATCGGCCTGCTCGGCGGCTACTGGGGCGGCCGTCTGCTCGGTTTCGACGAAGCCGTCTGCCGTACGCTCGCGATCGAAGTGGGCATGCAGAACTCCGGTCTCGCCGCGACGCTCGGCAAGCTCTACTTCACGCCGCTCGCCGCGCTGCCGGGTGCGCTGTTCTCGGTCTGGCACAACCTGTCGGGCTCGCTGCTCGCGGGAGTGTGGGCGGGTCGCCCGGCGACAGGCTCGACCCATCCCGACGGCGAGCGCGCGCTGCACGCCGGGCGCGTCTGATAGAGCGGCGGCGCGCCGCGGTTCGCATCAGGTGATGGATCACCGAACCGCGGCGCCCTCCGACCGACGCGCGGCACTCTGCTGCGTTTGCAGACGAACGACGAACACGCGCCCCAATTCCCTTAGAATGGTTTTCTCGACAGCGTGCGCAGGCCTTCGCTGTCGCCACGCGAAAAGCTTGCAAAACAAGGGGAAAACAGCGTGCAGGGCCAATTCGAACAACATCGGCGGGCCGCGCGCCGCCACTCGATAGTCAGCACGACGAGGCAATTTTTCCTGCTCTGTTGCGCGGCGGCATGTGTGACCGCCTGCGCGACGAAGCCGCCCGCCACCGCGTTCGACCGCCAGCTCACGCACGCACTCCCGGCCACCGCGGATACGCCGCTGCGCGAAGCGCTCGCGCCGTTCGAGGCGAAGCATCCGGAGCAGTCGGGCTTTCGCGTGCTGGCGAACGGCACCGACGCGCTGCAGATGCGCATCGCGCTCGCGCGCGCGGCGACCAAAACCCTCGACATGCAGTACTACATTGCCAACGAGGACACCACCGGCAAGCTGCTGCTCGGCGCCGCGCTGTATGCGGCCGATCACGGCGTGCGCGTGCGCATGCTGGTCGACGATCTGAACTTCAAGGACATCGACCGCATCATGGCGGGGCTGAACTCGCACGACAACATCGAGATTCGCGTCTTCAATCCGTTCGGCAGCGCCCAGCAAGGCATGTTCGAGCGCACCACGAACGTATTCACGCAGATCGGCCACTTCACGCGCCGCATGCACAACAAGGCGATGATCGCGGACAACCAGCTCGCGATCGTCGGCGGGCGCAATCTTGGCGACGAGTACTTCAGCGCCAGCGAAACGCTGCAGTTCCGCGACATGGACGTGCTCGCGGCGGGCCCGATCGTCGCCGACGTCTCAGCGAGTTTCGACGACTACTGGAACAGCGACCTCGCCTATCCGCTGCGTGCGCTGAACAGGCAGAAATTCGACCAGAAAGAACTCGACCAGACGCGCGACGACCTGCGCCACCATTGGCGCACCAATGCCGATCCGTACAACGCGAAACCGCTGAACGCGACGCCGCTCGCCGCGCAGATTACGAGCGAGCAGCTCGGCCTCACGTGGGCGGGTGCGGAATTCAGGGCGGACCCGCCGGAGAAGATCGCGCATCCGTCGCCGGACTACGTGAGCCCGCCGCTCGCGCGGCTGCGCGAACTGATGCGCGACGCGCAGCACGACTTCCTGATCGTGTCGCCCTACTTCGTGCCGCACGCGTCGGGCGTGCAGGCGGCCGGCGAGCTCACGCGCCGCGGCATCCGCATCGCAGTGCTGACCAACTCGCTCGCGGCTACCGACGCGGTCGCCGTGCAGGCCGGCTACAGCCCGTTCCGGGTGCCGCTGCTACAGGCAGGCGTCGAACTGTACGAATTCAGGTCATACCAGGAGACGCCGAACGTGGGGCTGGTCGGCTCGCGTTCGCGCGCGAGTTTGCATGCGAAGACTTATGTGATCGACCACCAGATTCTCGTCATCGGCTCGATGAACCTCGACCCGCGCTCGGCCAATCTGAACACCGAGCTCGCACTCGTGATCCACAGCCCCGAACTCGCGAATCAGGTCGCCGGCATCTTCGAGCGTGCCATCCAGCCCGATCACAGCTACCACGTGACGCTCGCCGACGCGGCCCAGCTCGCCTATCTGCGCTCGATCGGCGCGCCCCTGTCGCCGCTCGTCTGGACCGACGTCGAGAACGGCCAGACACGCACCTACATTTTCGATCCGCAGGCCGGTTTTTACCGGAATGCGCTAACGGGTCTATTCTCGTTATTGCCTGTCAACTCGGAACTTTGAGAAGCGGAGTCAACCATGACTGAAGACGTACGGATGGAGCGCGACACGTTCGGCGAAATCGCAGTGCCGAACGCCCGCCTGTGGGGCGCGCAGACGCAGCGCTCGCTGCAGAACTTCAAGATTTCGACGGAAAAGCAGTCGCCCGAGCTGATCACCGCGCTCGCGGTGATCAAGCGCGCGGCCGCCGAGGTCAACCTCGGCCTCGGTGTGCTCGACGAGCAGAAGGCCCGCGCGATCATGCAGGCGGCCGACGAGATCATCGACGGCAAGCATCCGGACGAATTTCCGCTGGCGGTCTGGCAGACCGGCTCGGGCACGCAGACCAACATGAACCTGAACGAGGTGATCGCGAACCGCGCGAGCGAGCTGCTCGGCGGCGAGCGCGGCGAAGCGCGCAAGGTGCATCCGAACGATGACGTGAATCGCGGGCAGTCGTCGAACGACGTGTTTCCGACCGCGATGCACGTGGCTGCCGCGGATGCCATCGTCAAGCATCTGCTGCCCGCGCTGAAGACGTTGCGCGACACGCTCGACGGCAAGGCGAAAGCGTTCACCGACGTCGTCAAGATCGGCCGCACGCACCTGCAGGACGCGACGCCGCTCACGCTCGGCCAGGAATTCTCGGGCTATGTCGCGCAGCTCGAGCACGGCATCCGGCACGTCGAGTCGGCGTTGCCGCATCTGTACGAGCTTGCGCAGGGCGGCACCGCGGTCGGCACGGGACTGAACGCGCACCCGAAGTTCGCCGACGGCGTCGCCGCCGCGATCGGCAAGCTGACCGGTCTGCCGTTCGTGTCGGCGCCGAACAAGTTCGAGGTGATGGCAGCCGCCGACGCGCTGGTATTCGCGCACGGCGCGCTCAAAACGGTGGCCGCGAGCCTGAACAAGATCGCCAACGACATCCGTTGGCTCGCGAGCGGCCCACGCTGCGGTCTCGGCGAGCTGTCGATCCCCGAAAACGAGCCGGGCAGCTCGATCATGCCGGGCAAGGTCAATCCGACCCAGTCCGAAGCGTTGACGATGCTGTGCGCGCAGGTGTTCGGCAACGACGTCGCCGTGAACATCGGCGGCGCGAGCGGCAACTTCGAGCTCAATGTGTTCCGTCCGATGATCGCGCACAACGTGCTGCAGTCGGTGCGCCTGCTCGCCGACGGCGCGCACAGCTTCAACGACAACTGCGCGGCCGGCATCGAGCCGAATCACGAGCGCATCGATACCTTGCTCAACGAATCGCTGATGCTGGTGACGGCGCTCAATCCGCACATCGGCTACGACAAGGCCGCGCAGATCGCGAAAAAGGCGCACAAGGAAGGCACGACGTTGAAGGCGTCGGCGCTGGCGCTCGGCTATGTCACCGAGCAGCAGTTCGACGAGTGGGTGCGACCGAAGGATATGGTCGGACGCACCGCATGATGATGCGCTGCGCTTAGATCTTTCCCTGCGCGACTTCTTCCGGCTTCAGCTCGACGATCGCGTCGAGCGCTTCCTTCACGTCCATCGCGTACCTGGCGAGGCGTTTCTGCTCCTCGGTCTCGGGCAGGAAGGCGGACACCGGCACCGGATGGCCGTTCTCGTTGACGGCGACCATGACGACGAGACAGTCGGTGGTCTGCAGCAGTTCGCCGCCCTTCGGGTCGCCCGCGTGCACCGACACGTGGATGTGCATGCTGGTGCGGCCCGTCGCGACGACGCGCGCGCGCAGCTCGACCAGATTGCCGACGAGGATCGGCCGGCGGAAACGGATATTGCCGACGCTGACCGTCACGCAATAGCGCCCAGACCATACCGCCGCGCATGCGTAGGCGGTTTCGTCGATCCACTTCATCAGCGCGCCGCCATGCACCTTGCCGCCGAAGTTGACCGAGGTCGGCTCGGCGAGAAAGCGGAAGGTGGTTTCCGAACGGTCCAGCGGTGCGGTGGGAACAGTGCTCATCTTGACTCCGGTCAATCGGATGCATTGAAAGGAGACGATTATACGAGCGCAATATTGCGCGCGGCGCGGCGTCGATTGGGGACGCGGCGCGAAGCGCGCCGATGGGCCGAGGGTGGGCCTAGTTGTGGACGCTGATCCCTGTGTCGACGGTACCGTACATGTTGATGCTGCCGCTGCCGGCCGACCCCGAGCCGGCTCCGCCCCCCGCGCAGGCGCTGGACAGCAGAACCGCCGCGGCGACGGCGAGAAGAGTTTTCATCACATCGATTTCCTGCAAGGACAGGCTTCGATTCTAGCCTGGTGGCTCGCGACGACGCGCAAACGCGGACCGAGCCGGACACGTCCGTCGCATCGATTGTTCACGCGAAGCTGAAACATCGAATACCCGATGCGCGTAGAGTAGGAATCGTGGCGGCGGGCTTTGCGATTGGACCGCGCTGTCCCCTGTGCCGCCCATTCAGGAGACGCGCCATGACCGCCCCCCTCTTAGACGACCAGAACCACTTCCCTGGCCTGAGCCGCATCGGCGCGCTACTCGCCGATCCCGGCCGCGCCGCGATGCTGTGGGCGCTAATGGACGGTAGCGCCCGCCCAGCCGGCGAACTGACGATGATCGCGGGGCTGTCGCCATCGGCGGCGAGCGCCCATCTCGGACGGCTCACCGACGGCGGGCTGCTCGCGCTCGAAGTGCGCGGCCGACATCGCTATTTCCGTATCGCGTCGGCGGACATCGCTGCATCGATCGAAGCACTCGCCAACGTCGCGCAGGTCAGCGCGCCACAGCGCTCCGTGCCGCGTCCGGCACGCACCGTGCCACTGGAAATGCGCTATGCGCGCACCTGTTACGACCACATGGCAGGCGAGCTGTCGGTGCGCATGTTCGAGCGCATGCTCGAGCGCGGACTGTTGACGCAAGACGGCGCATCGCTCGAAGCGACCGCGCAGGGCGTCGCACGCTTCGCCGACTGGGGCATCGACATGGCCGCGCAGAAGACCCGACGGCGGCGCTTCGCTTGCACCTGCCTCGACTGGAGCATGCGCCGACCGCATCTGGGCGGCGCGCTCGGCGCGGCGTTGCTCGATGCGTGGTCGGCGCATGGCTGGGTCGAGCGGACCGAGCGGCCGCGCGTGCTGCGCGTCACGCCGGCAGGCCATCAACAATTCGATGCGTTTCTGGCCGGATAGACCGTTCACCTGCCGGCGGCCCGACGTGGCGAGACCTTTTGTTACACGCCAGTGAATCCACCTTACAAATGAGCGATTCTTGAAACATAGGCGGCAAGTACAGTGACTGAACGGACCCGGCCCATTGCCACGTCCGTCGGAGATCAGTCATGACACACGCCAAGCAGCCCGTGCAGCATGCCGGGATCCGACGCCGGATGAGCGGCTATACGCTGATCGCGGCCGCCGTCGTCGCGCTCGCGACGCAGAGCGCCCTGGCGCAGCAAGCGACACCCGCGCCACAAGCCGCGGCGGCCGTCGGGCCGGGCGGCGATCCGTCGGGCGGCGATCCGTCGGGCGGCGATCCGCCGGGGCGCATCGCCCGGCTGAACTACACGGCCGGCGCCGTGACCACCGAGCCCGCCGGCGCGACCGACTGGTCGTACGCGCAGATCAACCGGCCGCTGACGACCGGCGACCAGCTATGGAACGACCAGAACGCACGCTCCGAGCTGCACATCGGCTCGACCGCGGTGCGCCTCGGCCAGAACACGAGCCTCGACGTGCTCAATCTCGACGACACGACCGCGCAACTGAAAGTCGCGCAAGGCACGCTATCGACGCGCGTGCGCGAGCTCGCGCCGGGCTCGTCGTATGAAATCGACACGCCGAACCTTGCGCTCGGCGTAAATGGTCCCGGCGACTACCGCGTCGACGTCGCGCCGGACGGCAGCAGCACGACCGTCACCGTGCGCAGCGGCAGCGCGATCGCGTACGGCGACGGCGGCCAGGTGCCGGTCGCGGCGGGTCAGCAGATCCGCTTTGCCGGCACCAGCCTGCAGCAGCTCGCCGACAACCGCGCCCCCGCTGTCGACGAGCTCGACCAGTGGGCCGCCAGCCGCGACGCGACCGAAGACCGCTCGCTGTCGGCGCGCTACGTGTCGCGCGACATCCCCGGCTACGAGGACCTCGATGCCAACGGCACATGGCGCGAGACGCCGCAGTACGGCGAAGTGTGGTTGCCGAACGCGACGCCGGCCGGCTGGGCGCCGTATCACGACGGCCACTGGGTCTGGCAGGCGCCGTGGGGCTGGACCTGGGTCGACGACCAACCTTGGGGCTTCGCGCCGTACCACTACGGCCGCTGGGCCGAGGTCGACGGCACGTGGGCCTGGGTGCCAGGTCCGCTCGAAGCGGACGCGGCGCCGGTCTATGCGCCGGCGCTGGTCGCATTCGTCGGCGACGACGACGGCGGTGTCGACTGGGGTGTGAACCTGGCGGTCGGCGGGGTCATCGCGACGGGCGTCGCGTGGTTTCCGCTCGGGCCGGGCGAGCGGTGGCATCCGCATTGGGGCGCTCACGACCGCTGGAGCGCTGGGTACTACAACCGCGTGAACCGCACGACGATCGTCAACGACTACCGCCGCAACGTGAACATCCACAACACATACGTGAACTATCGCGTGCCGGGCGGGGTGACAGCCGTGCCGGCGACAGCGTTCGTGCACGGTCAGCCAGTCCGACGCTTTTCGCAGAAGGTCGATCCGGCGCAGTGGCGCAACGCGCGGATCAACCCGGGCGCACCGGGGATCGCGCCGGTGCGCGAAAGCTTCGGGTCGGATCTGCGGCGCGCGAACTACCGGCCACCGGCGAGCGTCGTCGGCCGGCCGGTCGTCGCGACTCGCAATCCCGTCATGCCGGCCGCTTATCACGACGAACTCGCGCAGCGCTTCGCGCAAAGCGGCGGTCGGGTGCCCGGCGGCGGCCAGCCGGTCGTGCGCACCGCGGTGCCGGCGCATATGACCGGCGCACCGAGCGCGCTGCCGATGGCGAATGTGCGGGTCGTGCAATCGCATGTGCCGGGACGTCCGCCGGGGATGGCCGCGGGTGCGCCTGGCGCGCCTGGCGCCCCCGGCGCAATGGGCGGTAACGGCCCGCATGGCGTCGAGCAGGCTGGCCAGCGGCCCGGCGAAGCCGGCGTCGTGGGGCCGCATGGCGAAGCGCCGCAAGCGCGTCAGGGCATGCCGCCGCAGATGGTCGGCAAGCCGCGTCCGCCGCAGCCTGGCGAGAGTGGGCTCGCGGGCAATATGGGCCATCCGTCGAATGGTGTGCCGCGGCCGCCGCAAGCAGCCGGTGGGAATTCAGCCAACGCGGCGGCGTACGCACGGCAGCGCGGCGCGCCGCAGGAATGGGGCGCGGTCGGCAGGTCTCAGCCGGCATGGACGCAGCCGCATACCCCGATGGCGCAGCAGGCACCGCGCATGGCGCAACCGGGCGGCCCGCAACAGCCGCGCTTCGCGCAACAGGCCGGTATGTCCCACCCGCCGGACAACCCGGCCGCGCAGCAACAGGCGCGTGTGCCAAACCGGCATCCGCCTGTGACGCAACAGGCGCCGCGCGCCGTCCCGCCGCAGCAACCGCGTCCCGAACCACAAATGCAGCAGGCGCAACAGCCGCGTGTCGAACCGCGTCCGCAGCCGATGCCGCAAGCCTCTCGGCCCGAACCGCAGTTCCAGCAGGCGCAGCAGCCGCATTTCGAACCGCGTTCACAGCCGATGCCGCAAGCCCGGCCCGAGCCGCGTCCGCAGATGCAGCAGCCACGCCCCGAACCGCGGCCCCAGCAGGTGCAGCAGCCACGTCCGCAATCCCAGCCGCAACCGCAACATGCCGAGCAGCACCAGGGCGGCGGCAATCGCGACGAGCATCACAAGAGCTGAGCAGAGCTGAGCAGGACGCCTGCCGTCCCGGCAACAATAAAGCCCCGCGATGCAAACCATCGCGGGGCTTCTGTTATTCGACGACGACGAGAGCGAGCGCTACCGCCCCGCTCCCACCGACATCAGATCGCCATCGGCGCCGTCAGCGGGTCGTGATGCCGATAGCCGACCAGAGAGAAATCCGCAGGCTCGATCGTCTCGAGCCATTCCGGCTCGTACACGCCGGTCTTCGCGTAGTCGGGCACGCGATCGGAAATCGCGAGCCGCGGACTCTCGTACGGCTCGCGCTCGAGCTGCTGGTGCAGCATATCGAGCTGATTCTCGTAAATATGCGCATCGCCGATGAAATAGCTGAACCAGCGCGGCGTATAGCCCGTCAGCCGTCCGACCAGATGCAGCAGCGCCGCGCCCTCGGTCAGATTGAAGGGCGTGCCAAGCCCGACGTCGTTGCTGCGGATATACAGGCACAGCGAAATTTCGCGGCGCGTAACGTTCGGCAGAAACTGGTACAGCAGATGGCAAGCCGGTAGAGCGATCTGGTCGAGCATAGCTGGGTTCCAGGCATGGAACAGAATGCGTCGATCGGCGGGATTCTGCATGATCGTGTCGAGACACTGGCGCAGCTGGTCGATCGCCTTGTAAAGCAGCACCTTCGAGCGGCCTTCTTCGTCGAACTGCGTGATCACGCGAAAACCGCGCGCCTGCGCGTCAGCGAGTTGCGCACTCGCGCTGGCGTCGAGCACCTTGTAGGCCGGCCACTTGCGCCATTGCACGCCGTAGACATCACCGAGATCATCCGGGCCCTCGCGATACGGATTGGCGAGCCACTGTGCGTTCTGATTCGCGTTCCCGTCCCACACCTTGCAGCCGAGCTCGCGGAAATCCGCGGCGCTGCGCGAAGCACGCAGAAACCCGACCAGCTCGCCGATCGCCGACTTGAACGCGAGCTTCTTCGTCGTGACCGCTGGAAAGCCTTGTTGCAGATCAAAGCGCAGCATCGCGCCGGGCATGCTGATGGTGCGGATGCCGGTGCGGTTCTCCTGCCACGTGCCGGTGTCGAGAATCGTACGGACGAGGTCCAGGTATTGTTTCATGCAGTTTCCTTCTGCGCGGCGCGAACCCGATCAGGCGCGCACACGGAATTGAGCAAAACCCGATTCTAACAAGCGCGACCGCACGCCGCCGGGGCATGGCGCGCCCCATGGGGAATATCGAGGGAAATATCAGACGGAAAGGAAAACACCGCCGTACGCGATATACGGGCGGCAAACACGTGCATGCAAAAGTGCTTCGACGCGACGCTTGGCCGGCTGGCGTCGCTGCGCCCGGAAGGCACAGTCAATCCGTCCGAACCGGCACAGCCCGAGACCCCCGGCGACGCGCCAGACCTTCACATGCCACGTCGCCCGTCTCGCCGCTCGCCCGCGCCGCCTACAGATGCTGCACCGACGCCGGCAAATCGCCGTGCGGCGGCGCCATCGGCTCGGCTTCCATATGACGCATGCCGTGCGAGCACAGCAGCCGGTAGAGCGTTACTCGTGAGATGCCAAGTTCCTGCGCCGCGTCTCCGAGCCGCCCGCGATGCCGCAGCAACGCAAGCTCGATCGCCTGACGCTCGGCCGCTTCGCGCGCCTGCGCGAGCGACACCGGCACGATCTCGACGTATTCGGCAAGTTCGAGGTCGCGCGCGGTGATCGCGCGTCCCTCCGACATCACGATCGCGCGCCGCACCCGATTGATCAGTTCGCGCACGTTGCCGGGCCAGCCGTAGTTATGCAGCGCGGCGATCGCGTCGGGCGCGAAGCCACGCAGGCGGCGGCTCGCATCCTTCTTGAAACGTTCGAGCATGTGCCGCGCGAGCAGTTCGATGTCCTTGCCGCGCGCGCGCAGCGGCGGCTCGTCGATCTGCAGCACGCAGAGGCGGTGATAGAGGTCGGAACGGAAGCGCCCTTCGATCATCGCCGCGGTCATGTCCACGTGCGTGGCCGAAATGATGCGCACGTCGACGTCGATCGCGCCATGGCCGCCGAGCCGCTCGACCTTGCGCTCCTGCAGGAAGCGCAACAGGCTCGCCTGGCTTTCGAGCGGCAGATCACCGATTTCGTCGAGAAACAGCGTGCCGCCGTTGGCCGCCTCAACCCGGCCGATCTTGCGCTGGTTCGCGCCGGTGAACGCACCGCGCTCGTAGCCGAACAGTTCCGATTGCAGAAGATGCGGCGGGATCGCACCGCAATTGATCGGCACGAACGGCGCGTTGCGCCGCGCCGAGCGTTCATGAATGGCGACTGCCGTCAGCTCCTTGCCGGTACCCGATTCGCCGGAGATGAACACCGGCGCGTCGGTCATCGCGACCTTGCGGATCGAGCGGAACAGCGCGAGCATCGCGTCGCACGAGCCGACCATCTCGCCCTCGGCGCCTTGCGAGCCGTCGTGCGACGCCGTTTCGCTCAGCGAGATCATGCCGTACGCATGACCGACCGAGTCGACAATACGGTCGCCAGAAGACGGCACCGTCACGTAATCAAAACAGTAGTCGCGCACGAGCCGGCGCAACGCGGCGTCCTGGAGTTGGCCAGGCGTAGTGGCAGCGACCCAGCCGACGTTCGGCATGGTCAAACAGGATTCAAAAGCAGCGATTTCGTGCGGCTGGAAATCACTGGACAGATCGAGCAGGCCACCAGCAGCCGAGCCGGTGCGCACTGCCCGGCGCGCATCGCGCGCCGATCCCACGACTTCGACATGCCAGCCACGCTGCATAAAACGCGTATTCAGTTCCGCGCTCGGGTCACGCGAAACGTAAATCAGTTGCCGCGTTGCGGGTTCCATTATTCAGATCCTCTCGCCAACGAACGTTAAGGACGACGCATGCACCTGAAATTGCGGTTCAGACACGCTGACTCGTCCAGGATTCGCGAATCGCAAAACCCGAACGGCCATTCCATTCCGTGCGGACAGCTGATCCCCAAGAAAGCGGCGTGTGTGTTCGAGACGGCCCGATATGGGCCTTTTTTAAATCTGAAGCTGTTTTCGAGAGCTTACTATACGCGCGCCGCTTCGAAAACAATTATGCGAATTTAATCGATTGACCCGTTGCCCATCAAGGCTTAGCGGCCGATCGCGATTTATTCAGCCGACAAATAAAACATTAGTGGAAGCGCTTTTCGTGGCGTTCTCGCGACAGTATTTCGTACGTCGCGGATTAACGAATTACAGGTATTTTCTGCTGATCCGTTTCAGGGCTGCAACGTTTTTTCCCGATTTGGAACGCATTAGTCGTGTTTGCGCTGGTTGGCGCCAGACGTATCAATGGATTGCGAGCGATGGCACACGTTTCGCTAATTGGCGTGCACCAGGGAGACACATCATGCGACTCGCATTCCGCATCGATCTGATAAGCCGCCGCGCACCATACTTCGCGATCTGCGCAGCTCTCGCGTTCAGCGCCCTGCCGGCGAGTGCCGGCACTCCGACAGCGCAAGCCGCCCCGGCGCGATTCGCCACGCTGACGGATTCCAGCGATGCCGCCGACCCCGCCTCCACCAGCCTGCAAGCCACCGCGCCGGTTGCCGCGGAGGACGACAGCCAGATTGCCGCCAACCCGTCGAGCCCGGCTGCCGATGCTGCATCCATGAACGATATTTCGCTCGACGACCAGATGCTGTCGCGGCAACGCGGCGGCGCGGTCGGCATGTTGATGGTCGCCGCGACGCCCCGGTTGATGCAAAGCGGCGGCAACCAGGTGACGTTGTGGGACGAGATCGCGCCACCCTCGCCGCTGCCGGTGCCCGTCGATGCCGCGCGCGCCGCCCAGGGCAACGTCGCGACCTACCAGCGCAAGTAAGCAGGACGAAGCCACGAACAGACGGCAAATAACCAGGCAATGCAGGACCGGTGGCCGCGCGAGCAGTGACGCGCCCCACGACGGCGGGACACAGGCAACAAGAGAGAAGGGACCGGGACATGAGTACGAACCAACAGACGCCGCACGCCCTCGGGCTGCCGGCGGCGTCGTTCAGCAACGCTCCCGTCTTGCCGCGCGCCGCTTCGGCCGGCACCGCCCTTCTCGCCAGTGTCCTCGTCACCGCCTGCTTCACGAGCCATGCCTATGCCGAGCAGGTTGCCAATCCGGGCGACCTCGTCGTCGAGCGCAGCGTCACGCCGCGCGACGCGTTCGTCCCCGTGCCGCACGACCAGGACCCGGTCGCCGTGCGCGCCACCACGTTCCCGGCCAACTCGTTCGATCCGACGATCGCGACGCTCGTGGGCGACACCGATCTGACGAACGCGCACGGCTCGAACGGCGTCGCCGCCGGCGGCGTACTCGGCGGCACCGGCATGCAGGCCGTCACGCAGATCCTCTCCGGCAAGGCGACCGGCAACACGATCCCGCTGAACTCGGGCGGCATCGGCGGACCGGCGACGGGCGTAGGCGGCACGATCAGCTCGTCGGTGACGGGCGCGCTCGCGCCGCTATCGAACGTCCTCGGCGGCGCGCTCGGAGGTCTGAAATGAGCACACGCCTGCGCCCCTCGCTGCGCTCGCGGCAAATCGCTGCGGCACGCCCGGCCCTGCGCGTCTGCGCGTGCCTGTGCATGGGCGTCGCTGCGTTCGTCGCCGGCGCGGCTCACGCGCAGGCGCAAGCGGTGCCCATCGTCGGCGCCATCGCGACGATCGGCACCGGCGCGGGCATGGGCGCGACGGGCGCGCTCACGGTCAACGAAACGGCTGGCCTCGACAACGCGCAGGCCAACCAGATCACGGTGACGAACGGCGCCGCGGTCGGCAACGCGAACGCGAGCGTGCAAAGCGCGTCGGTGGTCGCGAACGTGCCGCGCGCGCAAGCGTCGATCGAAGCCAATGCGTTTTCGAACACATCCGGCGCGGTGCTGGTGAACCAGTCGGCCGGAGCAGGGAATCTGCAGCGCAACAGCACCCAGATCGGGACTGCGGCGCTCGGAGTCGAGACCGTCTCGGATGGGGAGCTATCCGCGACGGCCCCGAAAAACGGCAGTCCGGGGCAGTCGAACGCGATTCACGGCGTGCGCGAGGCAAGCATTTCCAGCGATGCCTTGCGCAACGCGAACGGAATCGTGCAAATCAACCAGGCAGCCGGCGCCGGTAATGCCACGGCAAACAGTTTTGTGCTCCGTCCCCCGGCGGGCACTTTTTTTAACTGACCACACTTAAGTATCGGAGCGAATCATGAAGCGCACTCTTATTGCCACGGCCGTTCTCGTTGCCGCGTCCGGCAACGTGCTTGCCGCGCCGCAGAAGGCCTACCTGTTCAATACGACGGTCGTCGGCGAGATGGTCGGCGTCGAAGGTCTGGTCGGACTGTTTGGCTGCGTGCACGTCTCCAGCACGGCTAACGCGGTGATCAACAACAATCAGACCGTCAACGTGAATGCGACGCTCGATCCGCAGGCGCAGACCTACACCAGCGGCAACGTGACCACGACCCTGAACAACAGCAGAACGTCGGTCAGGGGCGGCGGCTCGGCATTCGCGTTCACGACGCAAAACCATACGTCGTCGAGCTCGGGCTCGCAGGGCTTCGAAGCCTCCGGCGGCTATGCGTACGGCAGCCAGAGCGCGAGCGTGACGAGCGGCGGCTATGAAACCAGCCAGCAGGCAGCCGGCATCGCGGGCAGCTTCTCGCACACAAGTCAGAACTCGGGCGGCCATCTGTCGGCCGGCGGCTCGATCGGCGGCAGCTACAGCTATCAGGACCACAACACGTTCTCGCACGGCAGCGGCTCGTTCAGCGCCCGCGGCGGCCTGCAGGCCGGTTATCGCGAATCGAGCTACGCGAACTCGTCGGGCGTCGCCGGCGGCTTCGAAGCGAGCGAAGCGTCCGGGCAAAGCCGTTCATGGGGCTTCAGGGCGAGCGAAGGCTCCGGCTATGCGATGGTCGGCGAGCAATCGTCGGGCTACTCGCGCAGCCGCTCGTCGTCGAGCGACTCGTATGGCGCCGCCTGGGGCATCGACGCAGGCATGTCGACGACCGACGTGACGACGCGCGGCTCGATCACGCAGCACATCAACAACGAAGCTGCCGCCACGCTGAATGCAACCACCGGCACCAACGCAGCCAGCAACGTGTCGGGCAACCTCGGCATCAACATCGCGGAAGGCATCGACAACGCGCAGAGCAACGACGTGTCGCTCGCCTCGGTCGACGTCGGCAACGTGTTCGGCAACGCGCAGGCCTTCAACGTGCAGTCCTCGGGCGGCAGCGCAACGATCCACAACTTCAATCTGAACGCGTCGGTCGGCAACGGGTCGCTGTCGGGTGTGACGGGCAACGTCGGTGTGAACATCGCGTCCGGTATCGGCAACGCGCAGGACAACGCGCTTGCCGGCGCCGTGACGACGACCTCGCCGGGCAAGGCGCTGACCACCGCGATGGATGCGACGGACGACAACTCGCAATCCGCGACGATGACCGTCCACGGGCAATTCCAGGGCACCGCGAGTCTGGGTGCCGATACGCTGAAAGGCGCCTCCGGAAACATCGGCGTGAACATCGCCGGCGGCGCGGGCAACTTGCAGCACAACGGCCTCGCCATCGCGGCGCTGAACAGCGGCAAGTAAGCCGACGACGCGGCGAGCGCGGGCAAGCAGAAGAAGCACTAAGCAGTCGGAGGGGCGCGCCGGCAGCCATCGAAGCTGCCGGCGCGGATCGGGCAGGAGACCAGCATGACCGGGTTCAAGGGGTTCCCGGCGCTACCGTTCGCCGTAGCGCTGGCAGGGTGCGTGCTGTGCGCGGATCACGCCGCCGCACAGTCGAGCATCGACACGTCCACGTTCGCCGGCGTGCCGTTGACGAAGACGGTCCGTTCGATGAAGGACCTGCGCTACAACCACATCGTCAATCAGCAATTCGATTACAGCTGCGGCGCCGCGGCGCTCGCCACCCTCCTTAAGTACGGCTACGGCATCGATATTCCGGAAACCGAACTGATTCGCCGGATGATGGTCTTTTCAACCCCCGAAGTCGTCGTCAAGAACGGCTTCTCGATGCTCGACATGAAGCACTTCGTCGAGACCATCGGACTGCGCGGCCGCGGCTTTCGCGTCAACGTCGAAGCGCTCCACCATCTTCAGATCCCCGTGATGGTCCTGATGAACATCGACGGCTACGAGCATTTCGTGATCGTCAAGCATGCGCAGGACGGCCGCGTGTTCATCGCGGATCCGGCGCTCGGCAATCGCATCGTGCTCGAAGAGGACTTCGCGAAGACCTGGAACGGTCTCGTGTTCGCGGTCCTCGGCAAACCCTTCAGGGAGGATTCACCACTGTTGCAGGACAACGAGTCGCTCGCGCTGAAGCTGCGCGCCGCTGCGCTGGCAGCCGGCACCGCCGCGACTCCCTTTTTCGAGTACGGCTTGAACAAGGCAGACATGTTCTGATCCCGCCATGAAGTCACACTTCACACAGCTTGGGTTCGTGCTCTGCGCCGTCGCCTGCGGCGCAGGCGGCCTCGCCCACGCTTCGGAGGGCGCCGCCTCGCCACCGGCTCCCGAACTTTCGATACCGCCCGAGCCAGGCGCCGCGCCCCTGCGGGTGCAACTCGTCGGCGACGACGTGCTCGCGACCCAGACCGGCAAATACGCCGGCGCGACGATGATCTCCGGCTTCGTGCTGAACGTCATTTCGCAATGGCAGTTGCCCAACGGCGCGAGCGCGCTCGCCCAGGGATCGCTGAGCGCGGTGCAGAACGGCGGCGGCCAGCTCACGAGCTCCGTCAGCACGTTCGCCAGCGTGAGCGGCGGCGCGCACGGCCAACCGGGCGATTCGGGCGCCAACCCGAATGCCCAGGCGCGCGGCGGCCAGAGCGTCGGCGTCAATGGCGTGTCGCAGGTCACCCAGGTCGCGGGCGATCGAAACAGCGGCACCAACGCCGCGCTAATCGACTTCAACAACAGCGCCGTGACGCTGACGGGCTCCGCCAACGCGCCGTCGGCATCGGCCAGCAATTCGACCGGCTCCGTGAAAGCCGGCATTTCGTTCGGCAGCAACGGCGTGAACGTGGCGCTGCAGACACCCGCTGGGCTCGCCACCCAGACCATCGCGCCGAGCAACGGGCAGATCGCCCAGTTGCTGCAGATTGCAGGCAATAACCAGCAAGTCGCCAACGCCCTGCAACTGCATCTGCAAACCCAGCAGATGTCGGCTTCGATGCTTCGTCAGTTAGGCGTACTGCAGGCACTGCAAAACAGGAGATGACGAAGCGGGCCGCCACCCGCCAGTTGCAGCAAAAGCAGTAAAGAAACGGCCGCGCAGTCAGCACCGCGCGGCCGGACCACCGGGGGAGCAAAAATGAAAAAAGTGTCATCGACCAGGGCACCGCGCATGGCTCTCGCGGCCATTCCGGCCGCCGTCATGCTGTGGGCTCTTTCTCAGACGGCGAGCGCGCAGGCGCTCGCCGGTCAATCCGTGGAGGACCGTCTGAACACGCTGATGCGCGTCGTCGACGAGCAGCAGCGGCAGATCCATTCGCTCGAACGGCAGGTCACCGAACTCGAGATGGCGCAGCGCGGACGCGGCGTGCCGGGCGCCGACGCCCCCGCGGGCAGCGACACGGTGGCCGAGCAGCCCGGCGCCGACGGCCTGCCGGTGCCGCTGCCGCCGCTCGCGCAGATCGCGCCCGGCGCGCCCGCGCCGGCGGGCACCACCGGGACCGCGACCGGCGTGCCGGTCAATCCGCCGACGCCGGACGGCAGCAATGCAGGCAACGCCAGCGCCGGCGGCCTGCCCGCCGCCACGGACGGCAGCGGCGCGGTCGGCCGGACCCAGCGCGCGAATGAACCGGTGCGCACCCAGGCCGAGCAGGCGGTCGTGCAACGCGAGCATGCGCCGCTCTTCGACCACAAGCTGACGATGGACTTCGGCATCAGCGACACCTACTACGACCGTCGCCAGTTGCAGTTGTCGGGCTTCCTCGCGCTCGACGCGATTTTCCTCGGCAACATCAACCTCGGCCAGACCAAGTCGCACCAGGTAATGGCGGACCTCGACACGCGCTACGGCGTGTCCGACCGCATCAATGTCGACGTCGACGTGCCGTACCTGTATCGGCGCAGCACCTTCATCGTCGGCGGCGCGGGCGGCGCGGCGAGCACGCTGTCGGACGCGACGGTGTCGAGTCACGACATCGGCGACGTGAACTTCGGCATCTACTACCAGTTCGTCAGGGAAACCAATGCCTTGCCGGACGTGGTCGGCAGTCTGCGCGTGAAGGCGCCGACCGGCAGCTCGCCGTTCGGCGAAAAAGTCGTGCAGGTCGACGCGGACAACACCAACCTCGTCGCGCCGACCAGACTGCCGACCGGCACCGGCTTCTGGAACATCACGGCGGGTCTGTCGGTGCTGAAGACCTACGACCCGGTCGTGCTGTTCGGCAGCGTTTCCTATACCTACAACCTCGCGCGTTCGTTCGCGGACATCTCGTCGGTGCAGGGACAAACCGAACCGGCGACGGTCAAGCTCGGCGACATCGTGCAGTTCGGCGGAGGCGTCGCGCTCGCGTTCTCCGACAAGGATTCGGCCAGCGTGTCGTTCACGATGGCGCTCGAACCCGCGTCGCAGACCAAATCGCCGGGCGGCAGCTATCAGAAGGTGCCGGGCAGCGAAACCACGGCCGCGGCGATGAATTTTGGCCTGAACCACGTCGTGAACAAGCATCTGACCATCAACGGCTCGGTATCGATCGGACTCACACCCGACGCGCCGAACTTCGTGGTCGGCATGCGCTTTCCGTACACCTTCTGACGTGCCAACGATACGAGGTCGAACGTGCGTGAATCACCTCATCTGAACAGTGTGGCTTCCGTCGCGGCAGCGGGATCGCATCTGTCGCTCGCGGTGCCGAAGCAGCGCGCCGCCGTGTCGTCCGCTGGGTCCGCGGCGGCGCCGGGCGTTCTCCCACCGGCAAGCAACGAAGCCGGCGGCCCGGCGAGCGCCGCGGTGCGCGGCGTCGAGCGACAGTTGCTGTACGTCGCGCGCACGCCCGACGAAACGCTGATCGCGCATCTGCAAAGCCGCGGCTGGCAGGTCGCGGCGGCGCGCTCGGCGCACGAACTCGGGCGGCTCGTGAAACCTGACATCGCATGCGCGGGGATCGTCGATCTGGCGAGCTTCGCGCCGCGCGACATCGGCGGGCTCGAGGCGAGCCTGCGTCAGCAGCAGATCGGCTGGATCGCGCTGGCGACCAACGAGCGGCTCGACGATCCGCTCGTGCGACGCCTCGTGCGCCACTACTGCTTCGACTTCGTGAAGCTGCCCGTCGCGCACGCCACGATCGACTATCTGGCCGGCCACGCGTTCGGCATGGTCGCGCTGTGCGACCCGGAACTTCCGCCGCCCGTCAGCGAAGCGGGCGACGAGGAAATGGTCGGCACCTGCGAGGCGATGCAACAGCTTTTTCGCACGATCCGCAAGGTCGCGAACACCGACGCGAGCGTGTTCATCGCGGGCGAATCGGGCACTGGCAAGGAGCTGACCGCGCTCGCGATCCACGAGCGCTCGCCGCGCCGCAAGGCGCCCTTCACGCCGATCAACTGCGGCGCGATCCCGCATCATCTTCTTCAATCCGAACTGTTCGGCTACGAGCGCGGCGCCTTTACCGGCGCGAATCAGCGCAAGATCGGCCGCGTCGAGGCGGCAGACGGCGGCACGCTGTTTCTCGACGAGATCGGCGATCTGCCGCTCGAAAGCCAGGCGAGCCTGCTGCGCTTTCTGCAGGAAGGCAAGATCGAGCGGCTCGGCGGACGCGAATCGATTCCGGTCGACGTGCGCATCATCTCGGCGACCCACGTCGATCTCGACGGCGCGATGCGCGAGGGCCAGTTCCGTGCGGATCTGTTTCATCGCCTGTGCGTGCTGCGCGTCGATGAGCCGCCGCTGCGCGCGCGGGGGCGGGACATCGAGATTCTCGCGTACCACATGCTGCACAAGTTCAAGACCGACAACGCGCGCAAGATTCGCGGCTTCACGCCGTCGGCGATCGAGGCGCTCTACAACTACAACTGGCCCGGCAACGTGCGCGAGCTGATCAACCGCGTGCGCCGCGCGATCGTGATGGCCGAGAACAAGCTGATCTCGGCCGACGACCTCGACCTCGCGGGCTACACCGGGCAGGAAAGCATGACGCTCACGCAGGCGCGCGAGGCTGCCGAGAAGCGCGCGATCGAGGCCGCGCTGCTGCGCCATCGGCACCGGTTGAACGAGGCGGCGGTGGATCTGAACATTTCCCGCGTGACGCTGTATCGGCTGATGGGCGTGCACGGCTTGCGCGAACCGGGCAGCGCCGACGACAAGGGAGCGCTCCCCGCGGAGGGGCCGGCGCGGGCGTGAGCGGCGGGTACGCGTCGGTGTGGATCGACGGCTCGGGTAGAATCGCCCGGTTACCCTCCTCTTTCCATTCGATGACGACGCTCACCCTGATCGTCGCTCGCGCCAGCAACGGCGTGATCGGCCGAGACAACCAGTTACCCTGGCGACTGCCCGAAGACCTCAAATTCTTCAAGCGCACGACGATGGGCGCGCCCATCATCATGGGCCGCAAAACGCATGAATCGATCGGCCGGCCACTGCCGGGACGCCGCAACATCGTCGTCACGCGCGATGCCTCGCGGCGCTTTCAGGGCTGCGACACCGCGACCAATCTCGACGAAGCGCTCGCGCTCGCCGCGCAGGACCAGGCGCCGCAGGCGTTTCTGATCGGCGGCGCAGAGCTCTACGACGAAGGGCTGCGCCATGCGGACAAGCTGATCGTCACCGAAATCGCCGCCGACTTCGACGGCGACGCGACCTTCCCCGCGATCGACCCGCAGGTGTGGGAAGAAATCGCGCGCGAAGCGCATCACTCGAATGCGCCCAACGACTTCGATTACGCATTCGTCACGTATCAGCGCAAGGACGTCTGACGGCGCGCGCCGCGCAAGCGATAAAAAACGCCACGCAACGTTCAGTTGCGTGGCGTTTTCGTTTGATACCGGGCTGCGTTGGAACGAGCCGTCCGGCTTACTGCCCCGCGATCGTCATCCGCTCGATCAGCACCGAGCCGGTCTGCTTGGTGCCGCGCGTGATCGTATCCGCGCCGACCGCGACGATATGACGGAACATCTCCTGCAGCGTGCTCGCGACCGTGATTTCCTCGACCGGATACTGGATCTTGCCGTTCTCGACCCAGAAACCCGACGCGCCGCGCGAGTAGTCGCCGGTCACGTAATTGACGCCCTGCCCCATCAGTTCGGTCAGCAGCAGACCCGTGCCGAGCTTCTTCAGCATCGCCTCGAAGTCGTCCTCGGGGCGCGTGTTCGAACTGAGCAGCGACAGGTTGTGCGAGCCGCCCGCGTTGCCGGTGGTCTTCATGCCGAGCTTGCGCGCCGAGTAGGTGGACAGGAAGTAGCCCTCGACGACGCCGTCCTTCACGACCGGGCGCTGGCGCGTGCGCACGCCTTCCTCGTCGAACGGCGCGCTGCCCATCGCGCGCGCGACGTGCGGGTCTTCGACCACCTGCACGTGCGGCGCGAACACCGGCTTGCCGAGGCTGTCGACCAGAAACGAAGTCTTGCGATACAGCGCGCCGCCGCTCGTCGCCTGCACGAATGCGCCGAGCAGGCCCGCCGCGAGCGGCGCCTCGAACAGCACCGGCACCTTGCGCGTGTCGAGGCCGCGCGCGCCGATGCGCGCGAGCGCGCGCTGCGCCGCGTAACGACCGACCGCTTCGGGATCGGCGAGTTCGTCGGCGCTGCGCGTCGACGTGTACCAGTCGTCGCGCTGCATGTTGCGACCGCTGCCGGCGATCGGCGCGCACGCGACGTAGTGGCGCGAATACGGATAGCCGGCGAGGAAGCCGCGCGAGGTCGCCAGCACGAACTGCGAGTGCTGTGCCGACACGCTCGCGCCTTCCGAGTTCTTGATCTGCGGATCGGTCGCGAACGCGGCGTCTTCGGCGCGGCGCGCGATTTCGACCGCTTCGTCGGCGGACAGATTCCACGGGTGGTACAGATCGAGGTCGCGCGGCGCGGTTTCGAGCAGCTCCGCTTCGGCGAGGCCCGCGCAATTGTCTTCGGCGGTGAAGCGCGCGATGTTGTAGGCGGCCGCGACCGTGTCCTTCAATGCCTGCGGCGAGAAGTCCGAGGTGCTCGCGTTACCGCGTTTGTTGCCGATGAACACCGTCACACCGACCATCTTGTCGCGGTTGTGCTCGATCGTCTCGACTTCGCCGCGCCGTACCGAGACGGACAGGCCGTCGCCTTCGGAGATTTCGGTCGCGGCGTCGGTGCCGCCGAGCGCCTTCGCGTGACGAAGGATGTCCGAGGCGATTTCCTTCAGCTCATCCTGGGTATGCGGAAAAAAGCGCTGCTTGACGTCCATGTCTGCTGCCATTGTGGTTGCCGTCCTGTTGGGGCCGCGCGGCCCGGATATGCGCACCGTATTCGGCGCGGGCGCGCGGGTGCGCGGGTGCGGGATAAATGCATCCCGCGATCATAGCAAGGTACGCGCCGCCGCGGGTCGGGCCGGCGCGGCAAGTTACAATACCGGCATGACACGCAAAACCCGCATTCAACCGATCGAATCCGTCGTCACGGAAGTCGACGAAAACGGCTACGATCGTCCGAGCAAGTCCCAGGTCAAACGCGAAATGCAGGCGTTGCAGGATCTTGGCTTGGAACTCGTCGCGCTGCCGAAAGACGCGCTCAAGCGCATGCCGATGCCCGAAAAGCTCGACGAAGCCGTGCGCGAAGCGCGCCGCATCACCGACCACGAAGGCAAGCGCCGCCAGATCCAGTACGTCGGCCGCGTGATGCGCT
Source organism: Paraburkholderia sp. UCT31 (assembly GCF_014397655.1). NCBI lineage: Bacteria > Pseudomonadati > Pseudomonadota > Betaproteobacteria > Burkholderiales > Burkholderiaceae > Paraburkholderia > Paraburkholderia sp. UCT31. Next base: position 16,688 of record NZ_VZQP01000011.1, on the reverse strand, counting down.
CGCTGCTCGACACCGAAACCGCCGCGCTGCGCACCGCGCTCGACACCTACAAGGGCATCAACAAGTCGGAGACGGCGAAGCTCCATTGGATCGAGCGCACCCGCGAAAAGCTGCTGGCCGACGACGCCGCGCTGACCGAGTTCATCCGCCAGCACCCGAGCGCCGACCCGCAGCAGGGCCGCACGCTGATCCGCAACGCGCGCAAGGAAGCGGAGCAGAGCAAGCCGCCGCGCTACTTCCGCGAGTTGTTCCAGTGGATCAAGAGCGCGGCCGGCACCGACGACGAAGCGCAAGACGCGCACGACCCCAACCTCGCCGCGGAAGACGACGATGACGACCGCGACGCCTGATCAACGTAAGCAACGTCAGCACCCCGACGAAATCGTGATCGGCCTCGTGTCGATCAGCGACCGCGCGTCGACGGGCGTATACGAGGACAAGGGCATTCCGGGGCTGCAGGAGTGGCTCGGCGCGGCCTTGAGCTCGCCATGGCAGGTGGTCACGCGGCTGATCGCCGACGACGCGCCGACCATCTCGGCGACGCTGATCGAGCTGGTCGACGAAGTGGGCTGCGATCTGGTGCTGACGACCGGGGGCACCGGACCGTCGCGCCGCGACGTGACGCCCGAGGCGACGCTCGCTGTCGCGACCAGGGAGATGCCCGGCTTCGGCGAGCAGATGCGGCAGATCAGCCTGAATTTCGTGCCGACCGCGATCCTGTCGCGCCAGGTCGCGGTGATCCGCGAAACCGAACGACACGCCGCGCTGATCATCAACCTGCCCGGCCAGCCGAAATCGATCAGGGAAACGCTGGAAGGCCTGCGCGATGACGGCATGGTCAAGGTGCCAGGGATTTTCGCGGCGGTGCCGTACTGCATCGACCTGATCGGCGGCCCTTACGTAGAAACGAACGTCGACGTGGTCAAGGCGTTCCGGCCGAAAAGCGCGCAACGCGCGCCGCGGCAAGACTGAGGTTCGAGGTTCGGGGCCGGCCCGTGCAGGCCCGCGCTTTACTGAGCGCTCGCGGCGGCGTCCGGCGCCGACGGCACGAGGAAATGCTCGCGGTAGTACTTCAGCTCGTCGATCGACTCGTGGATATCGGCCAGCGCCGTATGCATCGCGCGCTTCTGGAAGCCCTTGTAGATGACCGGCTGCCAGCGCCGGCACAGCTCCTTCAGCGTGCTTACGTCGAGGTTGCGGTAGTGGAAGAAGCTCTCCAGATCCGGCATCCAGCGCGCCATGAAGCGGCGGTCCTGGCAGATCGAGTTGCCGCACATCGGCGACTTGCCCGGCGGCACGTACTGGCCGAGGAACTCGCGGATCTGCGCGGTCGCGTCGGCCTCGCTGACAGTCGACGCCTTCACGCGATCGATCAGCCCCGAGCGGCCATGCGTGTTCTGGTTCCACTCGTCCATCTTCGCGAGCGATTCATCGCTCTGATGAATCGCGAGCACCGGACCTTCGACCATCCTGTCGAGCGTCGAATTCGTCACCACCACCGCGATCTCGATGATGCGGTCGGTGTCGGGCTCGAGCCCGGTCATTTCCATGTCCAGCCAGACGAGATTCATGTCGCTGCGCACGAGCGGCGGCTGTTCGGTGGATGCGAGGATGTCAGTCATGAAGGCAACCCTGAGGGCCGCGCGGCGGGCTTAGCTGGAAACCCGCGCGGCGCGGCATGTGTTCGTTTGAAATCGATTCGCGCGGTTCGAGCCGGGCCGGCCGCGCCAAAGCGCCGCCCTGAACTGCTACCCGGAGCTCTTGCGTTGAACCGTCGCGTTAAACCGTATCTCCGCCGCGAGGCGGGAAGAAACATATAATTCTCGCATAGATACCACGGAATCCCCGGATGCCTACCCTGTACTTCACCGCCCTGTTCGTCGTCGCCGTCGTCGCGATGGTCGGCACCAAACTCTGGCTCGCGTCGCGGCAGATCCGCTTCGTCGTCGCGCATCGCGAACAGGTGCCGAGCCAGTTCGCGAACACCGTCGCGCTCACCGCGCATCAGCGCGCGGCCGACTACACGGTCGAGCGCACGCGGCTCGCGATGGTCGAGATCGTCGTCGGCGCGGCCGTGCTGATCTGGCTCACGCTGCTCGGCGGCGTGCAGATGCTCGATCTCGCGATCTCCGACTGGCTCGGCCGCGGCTACGTCGGTCAGATCGCGCTGGTTGCCGCTGTGATCGCGATCACGAGCGCGATCGACCTGCCGTTCGATTACTACCGGCAGTTCGTCGTCGAGCAACGCTTCGGCTTCAATCGCATGAGCAAAAGCCTGTTCTTTTTCGACCGTGTGAAGGGCGCGCTGCTCGGCATCGCGTTCGGCCTGCCGTTGTTGTTCGTCGTGCTGTGGCTGATGAACCGCGCGGGCAACCTGTGGTGGCTGTGGGCATGGGTCGTGTGGGTCGCGTTCCAGATGTTCGGCCTGCTGATTTTCCCGACCTTCATCGCGCCGCTCTTCAACAAGTTCGAGCCGCTGAAGGATGAAGCGCTCGTGACCCGCATCGAGGCGCTGATGAAGCGCTGCGGCTTTGCCGCGAAGGGCCTGTTCGTGATGGACGGCAGCCGCCGTTCGGCGCACGGCAACGCGTACTTCACCGGCTTCGGCGCGAGCAAGCGCATCGTGTTTTTCGACACGCTGCTCGCGCGCCTGTCGGGCCGCGAGATCGAAGCGGTGCTCGCGCACGAGCTCGGCCACTTCAAGCGTCGTCACGTGATGAAGCGCATGCTGGTCACGTTCGCGATCAGCCTCGCGATGCTCGCGCTGCTCGGCTGGCTGACGCAATGCGTGTGGTTCTACGAAGGGCTCGGCGTGCGGCCGTCGCTCGTCGGCGGCAATAGCGGACTCGCGCTCGTGCTGTTCTTCCTCGCGCTGCCCGTGTTCATGTTCTTCGTCACGCCGCTTGGCAGTCTCAGCTCGCGCAAGCACGAGTTCGAAGCCGACGCGTTCGCGGCGACGCAAACCGACGCGCACGATCTCGTCAACGCGCTCGTCAAGCTGTACGAGGACAACGCGTCGACGCTGACGCCCGATCCGATCTACACCGCGTTCTACTATTCGCATCCGCCGGCCTCGCAGCGGATCGACCGACTGCTGCAGCACGCATGAGCGGCCGCGCTCCGAAGAAGGCGGCGCGCGGCGCGTCGGCCACCGCATCCGGCATGCACGGCACGCGCACGGGCGGCCTCGTGGTGGCCGCGCACGGCCGCCACTATCTGGTCGCTCCTGAAGACGGCGGCGCGTTGCTGCAATGTTTCCCACGCGGCAAGCGCAGCGAGGTCGCGGTCGGCGATCGCGTGATCTATGAGCCGACCTCGGCGGATCAAGGCGTGATCGTCGAGATCGGCGAGCGGCGCAATCTGCTGTATCGCTCGGATCAGTACAAGTCGAAGCTGTTCGCCGCGAACCTCGACCAGTTGCTGATCGTGCTCGCCACCGAGCCGCATTTCAGCGAGGATCTGCTCGGCCGCGCGCTCGTCGCCGCCGAGGCGAACGAATTGAAGCCGCTGATCGTGCTGAACAAGATCGACGTCACCGATGCTCTGGACGGCGCGCGCAAGCGGCTCGAGCCGTATCGCGCGCTCGGCTATCCGGTGCTCGAAGCGTCGATCCGGATGCAGCCCGAGGCGGCACGCGCCACGCTGACCGAACATCTGCATGGTCACGCGACGTTGCTGCTCGGCCAGTCCGGCATGGGCAAATCGACACTCGTGAACCTGCTGATTCCCGATGCCGAAGTCGCGACGCGCGAGATCTCGACCGCGCTGAACAGCGGGCGCCATACCACGACGTTCACGCGTCTTTATCCGCTGCCGCGGTCGGAGGGCACGACCGGCGTGAATGGCGTCAATGGCGCGGCCGGCGCGCTGATCGACTCGCCGGGCTTTCAGGAATTCGGCCTGCATCACCTGAGCGAAGGCCGGCTCGAACGCGCGTTCCCCGAGTTCCGGCCGCTACTGCCAAACTGCCGTTTCTATAACTGCCATCATTTGCACGAGCCTGGCTGCGCGATCCTCGAAGCGGTCGCCGACGGGCGCATCCGCCGCGAACGGCATGCGCTTTATGCGCAGCTCGTGCACGAGGCGAGCCAGATTGTCCGCTGACATGAAACTGATGCGCGCGCCGAACCTGATCATCGGACAGCATTGGGTCAACGTGCTGGAGAGCGCGGGCATCGCTTGCGAGCTGCACAACCGCTATCTGAACGGGGCGCTCGGCGAGATTCCGGCCGACCAGTGCGCGCCGGAGTTGTGGCTCGTCGATGAACGCGATGAGGCGATCGCGCGGCGGCTGATCGAAGCGGCCTCGCGAGGACCGGCGCCGGGCGCGCCTCCATGGCATTGTCAGCAGTGCGGCGAGGTGCTCGAGGCGCAGTTCACCGTGTGCTGGCAATGCGGGACTGTGCGCGATCCGTTGAAGGGGTGAAGCGGAGTCGGGAATTGAAGAAGCCGGGCATTGCCCGGCTTCTTCTTGTGCTGCGCGCGTGGCCTGGCCGCTTCAGGCGAGCCACACCGCGATGGTCAGCATCAACAGCAGGATCATCCACAGTACGACTGCACGCCACACCAGCCCCACTGCCGATTGCAGCGTGCGCGGCGTGCAGTCGTCGCCGACCTGCATCGGACCGCCGTCGCCCGTGGCGAGCGCGTCGAGGCTCGACGGCTCCGCGAGTGGCCCGGCCAGACGCGCGCCGAGCGCCCCGCTGCCCGCGGCGAGCAACACGCCGTCGTTCGTATCGGGCCACTGCCGCGCATGATTGCGCCACGCGTAAATCGCATCCTCGAAATTGCCGACGATCGCAAAGCCCAGCGACGTCAGCCGCGCCGGCACCCAGTCGATCACGAAGAACGCGCGCTGCGCGAAGCTCGAAAACGCGACGGTGCGGTCGTCGGCCGGCCGCGCCCATGCGCGCGCGAGATATTCCGCGCAACGGTACAGCACCGCGCCAGCGGGACCGACCGGAATCAGAAACCAGAAGAACACGCCGAACACATGGCGATGCGACGCGACCACCGCGTGGATCAGCGTGTGACGCACGATCTCGCTGACCGGCATGTCGACGGTATCGAGCCCCGTCCATTCGTTGAGAATTTCGCGCGCGCGTGGCACGTCGTCGTTGTTCAACGCGAGATGGATGTCGGTGAAGTAATGGCTGAACTGCCGGAAGCCTAGCGTGAAGTACAGCACCACGACGTTCCACAGGAACGCGAGCATGAAGTGAATGTGATACAGCACGTAGTAGACGAGCGCGACCGCGAGCGTCCAGGGCACCACCACGACGAGCCACGCGAGCAGACCGTGACGTTGCTTGCCAGCATCGAATCCTTGCGCCGCCGACTCCGCATGGTATTGAAGCAACGCGGACAACGGATTGTTCGGCGACAGCGCGCGTACCTGTTCAATGATCAGAGCCAGCAATACGGAGAAAAAAGTCATGCGATGCGCCGTGCTTTTTAAGTTTTTACGATTGTTTTATAACGATAGCACAGGGTCGGATGAGTCTGAACGCGGATGCTGACAAAGCGCCGACAAGTGCGTCGTTCGCGCAACTGTGCATCGTCGACGCGGCGATGCGAGTCACGTAATTTATGCGGCGAGGAACCGATACAGGTTGCGCAGCATCGCCGCCGTCGCGCCCCAGATGAAATGATGGCCGCCTTGCACGGCTGCTGGCGTGACCGTCTGCGCGTGGTGCGCGCCGCGCTGCTCGGCGGCCTCCGGAGCCGCCGTCAATTCGCCGCGCGGATACGGCATCGCGAAGAAGCGGCGCTCTCCGCCCTCGTAGCGGAACAGGCGCTCTTCGTGGTTGGACGGGTCCATCAGGAACGCGAGCGGCACTTCGAAGACCTCGGCCACTTCGAGCGTATCGATCTCCAGCGCGAACGGCGGGTGCACAAGAGCGATGACCGGCGACACGCGAAAGCCGGTGCCAGTGAGATAGTCGGGCAACGCGCCGAGAACTTCGACGCGCGACGCGTCGAGGCCCACCTCTTCGCGCGCTTCGCGCAGAGCCGTAGCAGTCGCATCAGCGTCGAACGGTTCCTGGCGGCCGCCGGGAAAACTCACCTGACCGGCGTGATCGTTCAGATGGTCCGCGCGCTGCGTGAGCAACACGGTAAGACCACGCGCGCGCACGACGAGCGGCACCAGCACCGCGGCCACGCGCGGATCGAGATCGGTATTGCGCCACGGCGCATCGGCAATTTTCTCGGGTGTCCAGGCAAGCTGCCGATCAAAGCGCGCCCGCAGTGCATCGGGCGTCAGACGCTCGCGCGCGACCGGTGGCAGATCGGCGCCTGTCGCGATGACAGGCAGAGTTTCGGGCTCAAAGACGGGGCGGATCAACGGGTCTCTCTGATGAGCGTGGACATGCCGCTATTTTGACCTGGCCAACAAAAAAGCACCCGCGAGGGGTGCTTTTTCTTACAGCATTTACGCTTGGGAAGCAGCGCGGTCTTTCGAGACCAGCTTTTCCTTGATTCGAGCCGACTTGCCCGAACGCTCGCGCAGATAGTACAGCTTCGCACGACGCACATCGCCGCGACGCTTGACGACGATGCTAGCCAGCAGCGGCGAATACGTCTGGAACGTACGCTCGACGCCTTCGCCCGACGAAATCTTACGCACGATGAACGACGAATTCAGACCACGGTTACGCTTGGCGATCACGACGCCTTCGTAAGCCTGCACACGCTTACGCGTGCCTTCAACCACGTTCACGCTGACGATGACCGTATCGCCCGGACCAAAATCCGGAATGGTTTTTTCGCCGAGAACGCGCGCGATTTCTTCCTGCTCGAGTTTTGCAATCAGATTCATCACTGACTCCTAGATCCATCTTGTCGGCGTTCGTACCTGCCTCACGCGCTTACTGCGTTGGGCTACGGCCCCGATAGAGGATGGGTTCACATCTGGCACCGCACACGCATGCACGGCACCACCTTGTGTCCGCTTGAAAGACCGGGCCTCAGGCCTTCGGCTCTTCCTTCGCGAGACTCGCGAGCCACGCCTCGTCGGCACGGCTCAGCATTCTGTTCTTTCTGGCCTTCAGGATCAGATCGGGCCGCTTGTTCAACGTGTTGCGCAATGCTTCGCGCCGCCGCCACGCTTCGATTTCCGCATGATGGCCGCCGAGCAGCACATCAGGCACCCGCACGCCCTCGTATTCCTCGGGACGCGTGTAGTGCGGACAATCGAGCAGCACATCGACGAAGCTATCCTGCACCGCCGACTGTGAGTCGTTCAGCACGCCAGGCAACTGACGCACGACCGCATCCATCAACGCCATCGCGGGCAACTCGCCGCCCGACAGCACGAAGTCGCCAAGGCTTACTTCTTCGTCGACGACACGGTCCAGCAGACGCTGGTCGATCGCTTCGTAGCGCCCGCACAACAGGATCAGACCGGGTTCGGCCGCGAACTTCATCACGCGCTCGTGATTCAGTGTGGCGCCTTGCGGCGACATCATCACGACGCGCGCCGCGCCGATGCCCTGCTCCGACTGCGCCGCTTTCGCGGCACTGATCGCGTCTTCGAGCGGCCGGGCCAGCATAACCATGCCGGGGCCGCCGCCGTATGGGCGATCGTCGATCGTGCGGTAGTTGTCGGTCGTGAAATCGCGCGGATTCCACGTACGCAACCCATAGCGCTGCTGCTTCGCGGCCCGGCTGGTGATACCCCAGTCAGTCAGCGCGCGGAACATTTCTGGAAAGAGCGTCACGACATCGAACTGCATCGCTCTCCCCGCTCAACGATAGATTTCAATAGTCAGCTTCCCAGTCGACGACGATATGCTTTGCCGCCTGGTCCACCGTTTTGACAAAGACGCCGACGAACGGGATCAAACGCTCGCCTGCGACCGGCTTGCCGTTTTTGTCGGTAGCCGGATATTCGATGCGCAGCACCGACTGCGCGCCGTTGTCGATCATGCTGGCGACTTTGCCGAGGTTGAGCCCGGCGAGATTCACCACGTCCAGGCCGATCAGATCGACCCAGTAGAATTCGTCGGCTTCGAGCGCCGGAAATTCGCTACGGCCAATGTATACGCGAGAACCGCGCAAAGCCAACGCCGTATCGCGGTCAGCGACGCCACCCAGACGGGCGACCACGCTGTCGCTATGTGTTTTGGCCTGCAAGGACGGCGCCGATTTGCGCTCCTGGCCTTTCAGCAGCCACCAGCGCTTCGCGCTCAGCAAGACGTCGCCGCCTTGCCCGGCATCCGCATGCGCGGCTACCTTGACCCAGCCTTTGAGACCATAGGCGTCGACGATTGCGCCGACTTCGACCGCATCGGCCGGCCAGCTTGCGGCCGTTTCGATGCGCATTTCTGCAGCTTCGAAATCGGCGTTCGCGGCACTGGCTTGCGCCTCTTTCGCCTTGCCGTCGGTTCGTTCGACCGGCTTGCGGACGAATGCACCGAACGACGCCTGACCAGACGCCTTTGCGCGCGAAGCTGCCTTGACGCTACCAGAACTGCCGGAATCACGCACAGACATCGAATAACCTCGACAACAACTTCGCAGCCTGCTTTGGCGTCTGCTTCAGTAAAACAAATTGCGCATCGGACTGCTCACGCGAGTTGCGCGAGCCGCCGGCCGAACCGACGACGATACGCCTGCGGGCCGCCATATCAAGCAGCCGGCTGCGCCTTTTGCGCTTCCTTCACGAGACGTTCGACGGTCGGCGACAGTTGCGCGCCAACACCTTGCCAGTACGTCAGGCGATCCTGAGCGATACGCAGGGACTCGCCCTTCGTAGCGACCGGGTTGTAGAAACCGACGCGCTCGATGAAGCGGCCGTCACGACGGCTGCGCGAGTCGGTGGCGACGATGTTGTAGAACGGGCGCTTCTTGGAGCCGCCACGAGCCAAGCGGATGATGACCATACTAGAATCCTTGAAAACCGGGGTTCGGAACGACTGAAACACGCGATTATAGCGGGAAACCAACGCCATAACAAACACTTACCGGGATAAACTGCGGAACCGGGCTGCACCCACCTTCTACAAGAGGTGCGAGAACCGGTTCAAACGCCCGAATTACCTGAAGGAGCGCCTGTGCAACGCCAGCCGAAACTCCCGTTTCCGTTCGCCTTTTGTGCCTTTTTCGTACGCTTTGCTGGACTTTCGCGCACCTCGTGCAGCCGGATTCTACGTGCGGTAGCGGCCGCGGTTATCGCCGCGCAGGCGTTGACGGCAATCGCCGCGCTGCCCATCGAGAAAATCAAGCTGCCGCCGGGCTTTCACATCGAAGTGTTGTCGGACGAGGTGCCGAGCGCGCGCGCGATGACGTTGTCGCCCAAGGGCATTCTCTACGTGGGCAGCGACGATGGCCATGTGTATGCGCTCGAGCTGCGGAACGGCCGCGTGACGGGTCACCACGTGATCGCGTCCGGGCTGCAGATGCCCGCCGGCGTCGCGTGGCGCGACGGCGCGCTGTATGTGTCGGCCGTGTCGAAAATCGTGCGCTTCGATGCGATCGACTCGCACCTGAACGATCCGCCGAAACCCGTCGTTGTCACCGACAAGCTGCCGACGGACACGCATCACGGCTGGAAATTCATCGCGTTCGGCCCGGATGGCAAGCTGTACGTGCCGCAAGGCGCGCCGTGCAATATTTGCCAGAGAGATCCGGACCGCTTTGCGATGATTGGCCGCATGAACCCGGACGGCAGCCACTACGAGGTCGTCGCGCGCGGCATCCGCAATTCGGTCGGCTTCGCGTGGCATCCGGTCACCCACGAACTTTGGTTCACCGACAACGGTCGCGACCTGCTCGGCGACGATATTCCGAGCGACAAGCTCAACCGCGCGCCGCTAGTCGGCATGAACTTCGGCTTTCCGTACTGTCACGGCGGCGACACGCCCGACCCCGAGTTCGGCAAGGATCATCCGTGCAGCGAATTCACGCCGCCAGTGGTCAAGCTTGGCGCGCACGTGGCGGCGCTTGGCATGCGCTTCTACGACGGCCCGATGTTTCCAGCCGACTACCGCAACAATATCTTCATCGCCGAGCACGGCTCGTGGAACCGCAGCAAGAAGGTCGGCTACCGCGTCGTGCGCGTGATCACCGACCCTGACGGCAGCCACGCACGCCAGCAGGTCTTTGCCGAAGGCTGGCTGCAACCCGGCGAATCGGTCTGGGGCCGCCCCGCCGACGTGTTGCCGCTGCCAGACGGTTCGCTACTGATCAGCGACGATACCGCCGGCGCGATCTATCGCGTCACGTATTCAGCGCCGTAATACGCGGATGCACGCATGTCCGGCTGAACGGCTGCACTCACCTTGAGCCAGGTCCGGCGCATCTCGCCACCCCGCTTTCAGCCTGGGCGATCGTCCTCCACGTGACCACCCGCGCGCCGCAGGCGTAGAATGCGCGTCGGCCCGCGCCCCCGCGGCGCGCCGCTCCTTTCGACCGCCCGTCACTCTGCCCACGCGTTCATGCCCACCGCTGCCTCGACTTCCCCGCGCTTCAGATCCAAGACGCTCACCGCCGCGTTGGCGTTCCTGTTCGGCAGCCTCGGCGCCCACCGCTTCTATCTGTACGGCACCCGAGACATCTACGGCTGGGCGCATCTACTCGGCACGCTGGTCGGCATTCCCGGCGTGATGCTGCTGGTCGCGACCGAGCGCGCGTCGATCCTGGGCTGGGCGCTCGCGCCGATCGGCGCGGTTTCGCTGTTTGCCGCGTTTCTGGCGGCGCTCGTCTACGGGCTGCGTCCTGATCAGAAATGGGATGCGCAATTCAACACCCACACGCAACGCAAAAGCCGCTCCGGCTGGACGGTCATTTTCGTCGTGATCTTTTCGCTGCTGATCGGTGCGTTTCTGCTGATGACCGGTCTCGCGCTCGCGTTCCAGACCTACTTCGAAAGTCAGGTTGAAGCGGCCAAAGCGATTTCGCAGTAATGCCCCCCGTCGCGGGACCCGCAGACGTTCCTGCGCGCTAGAAAAGCCTCAGTTGCGGATTGTCGCGCGCCGGTGCGCTCACCTGCTCGGCGCGCGGCGGCTCGATCCGGCGGAAATGCGACATGTCGAGAATGCCGCGGTCGCGCCCGTTCAACCCTAACCGGCGCACGGCCTTGTGAAAGCGCTGCCTGAGCAGATCCGCCCATAAGCCCTCTCCCTTCATGCGGGTCGAGAACGAAGAATCGTAATCCTTGCCGCCTCGCATGTCGCGCACACGGCTCATCACGCGCTCGGCCCGATCCGGGAAATGTGCGCCCAGCCAATCCTTGAACAGCGGCGCGACCTCCCACGGCAGCCGCAGCACGATATAGCTCGCATTGCTGGCGCCCGCTTCGGCGCATGCTTCGAGCACGCGCTCCATATCCGGTTCGGTGACGAACGGGATCACCGGCGCGATGCTGACGCCGACCGGAATGCCCGCCTCGCTGAGCGTACGGATCGTGCGCAGCCGGCGCGACGGCGTGGCCGCGCGCGGTTCGAGCGTGCGCGCGATGTCGGCGTCCAGCGTCGTGATGGTGATCGCCGCCATGAATTGCCCGCGCCCGGCCATCGGCGCAAGCAGGTCGATGTCGCGCTCGATCAGCGATGATTTGGTGATCGCCGCGAACGGGTGGTTGCGCTCGCTGAGCACCTCGATCACACGACGCGTAAGACGCAAGTCACGTTCGGCCGGCTGCCATGCATCGGTGACGACGCCGAGCGCGATCGGCTCGGGTACATAGGATTTCTTCGACAGTTCCCGCTCGAGCAGTTCGGGCGCGTTGATCTTCGCGTAGATGCGGCTTTCGAAATCGAGCCCGGGCGACAAGCCCAGGTAGCTGTGCGTGGGCCGCGCGAAGCAATAGATGCAGCCGTGTTCGCAGCCCCGGTAAGGATTCAGCGACACATTGAACGGAATGTCCGGCGACGCATTGCGTGTGAGGATGGTTTTTGCGCGCTCCTCGAACACCTGCGTGCGCAGGACCTTCGGCTCCCCGTCTTCGTCGGCCGTCTGCCAGCCGTCGTGGACGGCTTCGCGCTGGTCGACTTCGTAGCGGCCTTGCAGGTTCGTGACCGCGCCGCGCCCCTTGCGAGGCGCCGGCGGCGCGATCGGAAATTCGGGAATGTCAGGGGTGTCGGGGTCATCCACGGCGGGCCACGCAAAGCAAACGCAAACGCAAACAGGAAGCGCCAAAGGAAAGCGGCGCAACACACCTGTATAAATATACAGTGTTTACGCCGTTTGTCGAGCACTTCGTTGGTCGCTTGATGCGCGTCCAACCCCTCAGTGAACCGGCAACCTACTCGCCCACCGCGATCGTCAGCGTCTCCTTGATTTCCTCCATCACCACATAGCTCTTCGACTGCACCGCGCCCGGCAGCTGCAGCAGGATGTCGCCGAGCAACTTGCGGTAATCGGCCATTTCGCCGATGCGCGCCTTGATCAGATAGTCGAAATCGCCCGACACGAGGTGGCACTCGAGCACCTCGGGGATCTTCTGCACCTCGCGCCGGAACAGATCGAACATGTTGCCACTCTTGTGATCGAGCGTGATCTCGACGAACACGAGCAGCGCCGCGCCCAGCTCGGCCGGGTTCACGCGGGCGTAGTAGCCGGTGATCACGCCGTCGCGCTCCATCCGCTTGACGCGCTCGATGCACGGCGTCACCGACAGACCGACCTGCTCCGCCAGGTCCTTCATCGCCATACGGCCGTCCTGCTGCAGGAGCCGCAGGATCTTGTGATCGAGCTTGTCGAGAGCCCGCACGGGCTGGCGCTGGGTACGCATGGTGTTTTTTCTAAAAATGATGAAAATACGATAACAAAACCTGTCTCACAGTTAATAGTATAGCGGTTAACACTGGGCAAACGGCATTTCACCTCACATTGCAGCTCGCCGGATCGAATCAGATCGAACCTCCGACGAGCGCCTTGCCCTCACTCAATTTTTGGATATCTGGAGCAGCTATGCGAGTCGTCGTTTTGGGCAGTGGCGTCGTCGGCGTGACGAGTGCGTATTACCTCGCGCGCGCCGGTCACGAAGTGACCGTTATCGATCGCGAGGCCGGCCCGGCGCTCGAAACCAGTTTCGCCAACGCGGGCCAGATCTCGCCGGGCTACGCTTCGCCGTGGGCCGCCCCGGGCGTGCCGCTGAAGGCCGTCAAGTGGATGTTCCAGAAGCACGCGCCGCTAGCGATTCGCGTCGACGGCACCGCGTTCCAACTGCAATGGATGTGGCAGATGCTGCAGAACTGCACGGCGCCGCGCTATGCGGTGAACAAGGGCCGTATGGTGCGGCTGGCCGAATACAGCCGCGACTGCCTGCAGACGTTGCGCGCCGACACCGGCATCGAGTACGAAGGCCGCACCGGCGGCACGCTGCAGGTATTTCGCACGCAACAGCAGTTCGACGGCGCCGCGAAAGACATCGCCGTGCTGCAGGAAGCCAACGTGCCATACGAGCTGCTGACGGCCGACGAACTCGCCAAGGCCGAACCAGCACTCGCCGCGGTGTCGCACAAGCTCACCGGCGGCCTGCGCCTGCCCGGCGACGAAACCGGCGACTGCCAGATGTTCACGACGCGCCTCGCGGCGCTCGCCGAGGAACTGGGCGTCAAGTTCCGCTACAACACGTCGATCGACGCGCTCGCGATGGCGGGCGGCCGCATCGCCGGCGTGCAGTGCGGCAGCGAACTCGTGCGCGCGGATTCGTTCGTGGTCGCGCTCGGCTCGTATTCGACGCGCTTCCTCGATGGCATAGTGAAGATTCCGGTCTATCCGCTGAAAGGCTATTCGATCACCGCGCCGATCGTCGACGCGGCTGCGGCGCCGGTGTCTACCGTGCTCGATGAGACCTACAAGATCGCGATCACGCGCTTCGATGACCGGATTCGCGTCGGCGGGATGGCCGAGATCGTCGGCTTCGACAAATCGCTGCGCCAGGCGCGCCGCGAGACGCTCGAGCTTTCTGTGAATGACCTGTTCCCGGGCGGCGGCGACACCTCGAAGGCGACGTTCTGGAGCGGTCTGCGGCCGATGACGCCGGACGGCACGCCGATCGTCGGCCGCACGCCGGTGCCGAACCTGTTCCTGAACACCGGCCACGGCACGCTTGGCTGGACGATGTCGTGCGGCTCGGGCCAACTGCTCGCCGACTTGATATCGGGCAAGCAGCCCGCGATTCGCGCGGACGATCTGTCGGTGCATCGCTATCTCGGCGAGACCGCGGGCGAGCATCGGCCGGCGTATGCGTGAGTTTGAGTGCGTGCGCTGACGCGGCCCGGGCCGCGGCGCAGGCCGCAACAAACAGCAGCCGGACAAACAAACGGCGCCTCGCGGGGCGCCGTTTGCATTTCAATGTGCTGCCGCGATCGCGGCCGGCATCGAGGCATGCTCAGAACTGGTCTTCCGACAAAGCCAGCACGCCCTCGCCCCCCTTCGCGCTGACGATCGCCACTTCGAGCGCCGCCGCCTGCGGCAGCACGTGCTCGGCGTAGAACCGCGCGGTCGCGATCTTCGCGTCATGAAACGCTGGGTCCTCGTCGCGCTTCGCCGCCGCGGCAAGCTGCGCACGCGCCATCTGCCAGCCGCCCAGCACGATGCCCGCGAGCTTCAGATAGGGCACGCTGCCCGCGAACACCGCATTCGGATCGCCCTTCGCATTGGTGACGACGAAATCGACGACCGCGCCAAGCGCGCGCTGGCCCTGCGCGAGCTGTGTGCGCATCGACACGAACGCCGCGCCCTGCTGCGCGCCAAGCGCTTCAACCGTTTCGGCGACGCCAGCGAGCAGTTCCTTCGCGACCTTGCCGCCGTCGCGCAGCGTCTTGCGACCGATCAGGTCGTTGGCCTGGATCGCGGTCGTGCCTTCGTAAATCGGTAGAATGCGCGCGTCGCGGTAGTACTGGGCAGCGCCGGTTTCCTCGATGAAGCCCATGCCGCCATGCACCTGCACGCCGAGGCTCGTCACGTCGATCGACAGCTCCGTGCTCCAGCCCTTCACGATCGGCACGAGGTATTCGTAGATCGCCTGATGCTTCGCGCGCGTCGCATCGTCCGGATGACGATGCGCGATATCGCAGTGCGAGGCCGCGAGGTAGGCGAGCGCGCGCGACGCCTCGGTGAGGCTGCGCATCGTCGACAGCATGCGGCGCACGTCCGGGTGCTGGATGATCGCGACCGACTGCTTCGCGGAGCCGTCCACGGGACGGCTCTGCACGCGCTCTTTCGCATACGCGACCGCTTTCTGATATGCGCGATCCGAGATCGCGACACCTTGCATGCCGACCGCGAAACGGGCGGCGTTCATCATGATGAACATGTATTCGAGGCCACGATTCTCTTCGCCGATCAGCTGACCGAGCGCGCCGCCGTGATCGCCGAACTGCAGCACCGCGGTCGGGCTCGCCTTGATGCCGAGCTTGTGCTCGATCGACACGCAATGCACGTCGTTGCGCTCACCGAGCGAACCGTCTTCGTCGACGAGAAACTTCGGCACAAGGAACAGCGAAATGCCTTTCACGCCATCGGGCGCGTTCGGCGTGCGTGCGAGCACCAGATGCACGATGTTCTTCGCCATGTCGTGCTCGCCCCACGTGATGAAAATCTTCGTGCCGAACAGCTTGAACGAACCGTCGGCCTGCGGCTCGGCGCGCGTGCGTACGAGCGCGAGATCGGAGCCGGCCTGCGGTTCGGTCAGGTTCATCGTACCGGTCCATTCGCCGGAAATCAGCTTGGGCACATAGGTCTGTTTTTGCGCTTCGCTGCCAGCGGTTAGCAGCGCTTCGATGGCGCCGTCGGTCAGCAACGGACACAGCGCAAAAGAGAGGTTCGACGCGTTGAGCATTTCGATGCAAGGCGTCGCGATCAGCTTCGGCAGGCCCTGGCCTTCGTAGTCGAGCGGATGTTGCACGCCCTGCCAACCGCCTTCGGCAAACTGGCGGAAGGCTTCCCTGAAACCCGGCGTCGCAGTGACCACGCCATCCTTCCAGCTGCTCGGATTGCGATCGCCGTCGACGTTCAGCGGCGCGAGCACTTCGCCGCATAGTTTCGCCGACTCGTCGAGCACGGCCTGCGCGGTGTCGAGGTTCGCGTCCTCGAAGCCGGGCAGCTTCGCGATGTCTTCGAGTCCGGCCAGTTCTTTCATCACAAACAGCATGTCCTTGATGGGCGCCGTATAGCTCATTTCGGTTCTCCTCCCTTGATATGAAAAAAGGGCGCGGGACTTGGTCGGTCCTGCGCCCTTCGCTTGCTTTCGGCGGCCTCTTTCAGGCGCCGCGGCGCTTAGCCGAGTTCGCTCACGAGTTCCGGCACGAGGGTAAACAGATCGCCAACCAAGCCGTAATCGGCCACGCTGAAAATCGGCGCTTCTTCGTCCTTGTTGATCGCGACGATGACTTTCGAGTCCTTCATGCCGGCGAGGTGCTGGATCGCACCCGAGATGCCGACCGCGACGTACAGTTGCGGCGCGACGATCTTGCCCGTCTGGCCGACCTGATAGTCGTTCGGCACGAACCCCGCGTCGACGGCCGCACGCGATGCGCCCAGTGCCGCGCCGAGTTTGTCGGCCAGCGGCTCGAGCACCTTCATGTAGTTCTCGCCATTGCCGAGACCACGGCCACCCGACACGATGATCTTCGCGCTCGTCAGTTCCGGACGATCGAGCTTCGTCACTTCGCGGCTCACGAACTGCGAGAGGCCTGCGTCGGCTGCCGCTTCGATCTTCTCGACCGCTGCGCTGC